>DAOTYZ010000382.1:0-17537 GCA_034434555.1 Candidatus Roseilinea sp. | reverse complement strand
CGCAAACACTCGCCAAGCTCAGCACGCTCCTGCGCCACGCACGCGATGGTTGCTTCGCCATCGCGCTCTGGGACGACCCCGCTGCGCGCGAGCGCGTGATGACGACATTGAGCAATATGCTGTCGCCGGTTGCAACCCTGAAATGGACCTGTTCCGCGCTGGACCCCTATCCGATTCGCTATCTGAGCCGGCTGAGCGAAGCGCAGCGCACGGAGCGAGCGGTCATCTTCTTCCTGGGACTGGAAGACGCACCTGCCGACGCGCTCAAGGCGCTCGACTACCAGCGCGAATTGCTGGCCCAGCAGCCCCATGGGCTGGTGTTCTGGCTCACGCCAGAGGCTGCGCATCAAGTGGCCCGTCGCGCACCGCACTTCTGGTCGCAGCACAGTGGGATCTTCGACTTCGCCACGACAACTTGGTAAGTCCGTCGCAGTTCTGAACACCCTGCTCATGGGCAACTCGCCGAGCATTGTTGACCTGCCAGAGCGGATCGCAGCGCTCCCCGCGGCGTGCCATGCGCGCTTTAAGCGCCTCTTTCGCGTGGATCGCGTGACGGGCGATTGCCTGGTTCCCGACACCATGCGTGCGTGGGTCGAGGCGCAGTTTGGCTCACTAGACGCCGTCATGCGCCAACACGTGGTGCGGGTGACCAACCTCGTCACGTTCGACGGTGCCTTGTATAACCCGTTGCGACGCTGGCGACCGCAGGAATTGAGCGCAGCCAAACTCTTCACGACGCAGACCGTTGACCGCTTCGCCGACCCTCTGCGCCACACGCCCGAAGACCCTTTTGGGCGCGTGCGTGGGCAAGGGTGCATCACCGCCAGCAACATCGCGCGATGGGAAGGGCTGTGCGCGGTGTTGATCTTCGATCAGCCAGACCCATTGGCTTTTACCCAAGCCGCGCTGCGCGACTACTTGCGCACATCGCTGGCATGGGCGCAGCGTGCGCATCAGCACGACCCAGAGGCGCGCTACTTCATCTGGATTTGGAACGGCGGGCCGAAGGGCGGCGCGTCGATCCCACACGCCCATGCCCAATTGGCGCTGGGGCGCGGGATGCACTACGCCAGGGTGGAGTGGCTCAGGCGTGCGGCGTTGGCCTATCTTGAGCGCTACAGGGTTAACTTCTTCGACGACCTATTGGCTGCCCACGAGGATGTCGGCTTGGGCTTTCAGGTTGGCCGGCTGCGCGGTTTCTTCTACCTGGCTGCCAACCGCCCAAAGGACACCTGGATTTATGGCCGGGCGATGGACGACGACTTGGCCGACGCGCTCTACGCTGTTTTGCACGGCTTGGTGACCCGAGCCGACATGCGCGCTTTCAACGTCGCCATCCTCATGCCGCCCCTCTTCCCTGCCGATGATGGAGAAAACTGGCGCGGCTTCCCTGTCATTGCCCGCGTGGGCGACCGCGGCCTGCCTGATGCGATCTCCGCCGACATCGGCGCGCTAGACCTCTACGCGCACAACACCATCGCCGAGGATCCGTTCGAGGTCATGACGCGCTGGCAATCAAAAGAATAGGCAGGGACTCAAATATCAAATACGACCACCTCCGGCCAAGTATTCAGCCGGGCGAGCGTGTGATGTTCGCCACAGCCCGAAGAGATGTAGACCAGGCCATCCCGCGTGCGATGCAAGCCGCGATAGAAGCGCGACCTGATCGGAACAGCCAGGCCAGGCAACAAGGGAACGTGAATCTGACCGTGATGGGTATGGCCGAAGATGAAGAAGGCCTCGGTCGAAGGCGGCCGCTTGAGCGTCAGCATCAGGTCTGGATTGTGGCCAAACACCAACATGCGCTCAGCGGCCCCACAGCGACGGCAGGCCGCCATCGCAGCCGGCAGATCGTCGTAGCCCATCCACAGCTCATCCACCCCCACCAGCCATAGCCTGTTCCCGATGGATGTGCATTCGTTGCGCAACAGCCGGACGTTGAGTTGGGGCAAGAGCCGTATGAGATCGGCGGAATGATCTGGCCCGTGCAGGCCATAGTCGTGGTTGCCCAGCACGGCATAAACGCCATGCCGTGCGCGCAGCCGGCGCAGCGGTTGAAATAACTCAGCGATGTCGAGGCCCCGCGCGCGCCCCACGAAGTCCCCGCCGATCAGCACCAAGTCAGGGGATTGCGCGTTCACAACCTCGACCACCCCTTCCAGCCACTCGCTGCGCTTGAACTTGCCCAAGTGAAGGTCGGAGAAGAAGACCACGCGCAGCGAGGCGTTGGAGAAACCCAGATCGAGCCGGGTCACCCGCAGTTGCCAGGGGGCCACGAAGCGGGCGTAAATGCCCACCGCTGCGCCGGCGGTGGTCAAGGCCGCGAGGGCAGCGGGCCACCAGGCAGCGTTGAGCGCAAAGTACAGCGTGGTTGCCCCCGCCGCCGGCGCGATCAGCGGCGTGGCCAAAAAACCCAAGTCAAGCAGTGACTCCGCAACTGGGCCAACCGTCCGCAGGACGAGATCGGACGGGCGCGAACGCTCTGCGGCCATCTGAGCAGCAGCACTGCGATGCGAGGTTGAACCCCGCATCGCAGCAACATCAGGCGGTCTTTATCTCGTCAAAGGCGCGCTGATAAAGCTCATCCACCTGCGGATCGCCTTTCTTGAGGAACTCCAGCGCGTTGCCCAGCGCAGCCACATCCGGATATACGGCTTTATCCTCCGCCAACTCTGGCGCGATCAGGCCCTGCTTTAGCGCAGTTACGTTAGGCGTGCCCAAGCCTATCTCGTTGGCGTTCTCGGCTGCGATCTCAGGCCGGCACAGGAAGTCTATGAACACCTCGGCGGTGTATCGGCTGGGCGCCCCCTTTGGCACGCAGAGGTTATCCTGCCAGATCGTGCTGACGTCACCGGGGATGAAATACACCACATTAGGGTTCTCGCGGCGGGCGTTCACCGCGTCGTTGGTGTAAATCTGCGTGGCGAAGACATCGCCGGCCACGATGTTGGTCGCAGCACTGGGGCTATCGGTCAGCGTATAGTTGGCCTGACGCTTGAGGTTAATCAATAGGTCGCGCGCCGCGTTGATCTCGGCGGGATCAGTGGCGTTGCCGCTGTAGCCGAGGACGCGCAGGCCGACGGCCAGCAACTCTCGCACGTCATCGAGCATGCCCAACTTGCCGCGCAGCGCCTCTGGCCAGTTGGTGACCTGCTTCCAATTCGTGATCGGTTCGGGCAGCTTGGTCTTGTCATAGGCAAAGCCGGTGCACCCCCAGTTGTAAGCCACGGAGTATTCATTCGTTGGGTCGAAGTAGAGCCTTTTGTGGCTGTCGTCTATGTGCTTGAAGTTGGAGATGCGGTCGAAGTTGATCTTCTCCAGCAGGTCGGCGGCGATCATCTTCGATACCATGTAGTCAGATGGCGTGATTAAGCCGTATCCTGGGTTACCGCCGGCTTTGAACTTGGCTTCCATTTCCTCGTTCGAGCCGTAGACATCCACCTTTACCGTCACACCGAACTCGGCCTTGAACTTCTCCAACACGGAGTCGGCGATGTAATTGCCCCAGTTGTACCAGGTCAACTCTTTAGCGAGTGACTCTGGCGCCGTGTTGGTCGTCGGCGTCTGATCCCCTTGTGGCTGTGGAGATGCCGGCGCGCCTCCACAGGCCGCCATCAGTGCAGTAGAACCAGTCAAACCCAAGCCCAGGCGTAGGAAACTTCGGCGATTCATTTACAACCTCCTTAAACGAAGATTCTTTCTAGCGCAGCGTTTCGCAAGCTACCCACATTATCTCAGAGGGCCTATGCCCGCTGTCGCCGCTGGATGAGCTGAGTGATGATGACCAGCGCGATCGAGAGCAGGAGCATCAAGGTAGAGATGGCGTTGATCTCCGGCGTGATGCCACGGCGGATCTGCCCCCAGATATACACCGGCAACGTCTGAGAGCCGACGCCGGTGACGAAGAAAGAGATCACGAAGTCATCCAGTGAGAGTGTAAAGGCCAGCAGCGCGCTGCTGATGATGCCGGGCATCAGCAACGGCAGCGTAATCCGACGAAAGGTCGTCCACTCATCTGCGCCTAGGTCTTGCGCCGCCTCTTCCAACGATTTGTCAAAGTCGGCCAGCCGCGCGCGCATGGTGAGATAGACGAACGGCATGCAAAACGCTATGTGAGAGATCACCAACGTCACGATGCCGCGGCTGAGGTTGATGGCCGCAAAGAAGATCAGCAGCGAGATGCCCATCACGATCTCTGGGACGATCACCGGCAGGTAGAGCAGCGCATCCCACGCCAACTTGGCGCGAAACTGATAGCGCTCCATGGCCATCGCCATCAGCGTGCCGATGATCACGGAGCCAATGGTGGCCAACGTGGCGACGATCAGGCTGTTGGCGGCAGCTTCCAGGATGCGAGCGTTGCTGAAGACGCGCTCATACCACTGTAGGCTAAAGCTTTGCCAGGTCGCGCCGGTGCGCGCGCTGTTAAAAGAAAAGGCGATCAAAATGGCGATCGGCACGTAGAGGAAAGCGAATGTGAAGAAAGTGATGGTGACCAGCGCAAAGCGACCAAGGCCGATTCCCCGCGACTCTTTGCGTGGTCGCGGTTTAATCTCGCTGCGCTCGCCGATCAGGATGACATCCGAAGCCACGTCCGCCCCCGCCGCCTCAAATTACGTTGCGATATTCTCCGCGACCGCTGCGGAAGTAGAGCACTGCAGCGAAAGTGACGATGATCATCATCAAGAGAGACATGGCCGAGCCGAACGGCCAGTTGACGCTGGCACTGAACTGCTGGGCGATGGCATAGCCGATCAAGTTGGTGCGCCCGCCGCCCATCAGCTCCACGGTGATATACGAGCCAATGGCCGGGACGAAGGTGAGGATCGAGCCGGCCAGCAGCCCGGGCGAGATCAACGGCAGCATCACGCGCTGGAAAGCGCGCAGCATGTCAGCACCTAGGTCGTTCGCTGCTTCGATCATCGTCCAGTCGAACTTCTCCAGCGACGTATAGAGCGGCAAGATCATAAAGGGCAAATTGCCATACACCAAGCCCAACATAATTGCCGCAGGCGTAAAGAGCAAATCAATCGGCTCGAGGCCGATCGCGCTCAGCAGCGTGTTAATCGGGCCGTTGCCCCGCAGCATGAATTGCAATGCGTAGGTCCGCACCAAGAAGTTCGTCCAGAAAGGAATCATCACCAGGAACAGCGCCAGGTTGCGATAGCGCGACGGCAGGCGCGCCATAAATAGCGCCACCGGAAAAGCGATGAACAGCGTTATCAGGGTGCTCAGCAGGGAGAGCCAGATAGAGCGCCAGAACAGCTCCAGATATAGCCCCTCAAACAGCCGAATCGTTAAACCACCCGCCAGTGAGATGGACGGTGCAAAGCGGATGTCGCGGACGATCTCCCAGTAGTTTTGCAAGGTAAGCGGCAGCGTAGGAAAGCCCAATCGGTCGCGCGATAGGAAGCTGATCCCGGCCATGATCAGCAACGGGACGAAGAAGAAGACAAAGAGCCAAAATGCACCCGGCGCCATCAGGCCCGCCAGGCGCATCGCCGGTCGCTCTCGCAAGATACGCAACATCTCTATTCAGCAAGCACCAGCGCGTTCTCTGGTTTAAAGCTTAACCAGGCCCGTTCTCCTGGCTTAAAGAAGTAATTCGGATCAAGGGTGCTGACGGTGTTCTGCTCCCACACGTCTATGCGATGCTCGCCGAGCATCACCTCCACGCGCGTATCCGAGCCGACATAGGCAATTGAGCGCACGATGACCTCATAGCAATTCACGCCACCGTCGGCCTGTTCGACCAGTTGTAGTTTCTCAGGGCGCACCGAGAGCGTGGCCTCGCGTCCGACCTGCACGCCTTGCATCGCACGTCCCCGAAAGGTCGCCCCGCCATTGATAACTATCTGGGCGAATTCCCCATCCATCTGTGTGACTTTGCCGGTCAGAAAGTTCGTCTCGCCGATAAAGTCGGCCACAAAGCGCGATGTCGGGCGCTCGTAGATCTCCAGCGGCGTGCCAATCTGGAGCACCTTCCCCTTGGAGAAGACCGCAATGCGGTCGCTCATCGAAAGCGCTTCTTCCTGGTCATGCGTGACGAAGATGAAAGTGATGCCAACTTCGCGCTGAAGGGTCTTCAGCTCGATTTGCATCTCCTTGCGCAGCTTGGCATCGAGCGCGCCCAGCGGCTCATCCAGGAGCAGCACCTTGGGGCGGTTCACCAGGGCGCGGGCCAGCGCAACGCGCTGCTGCTGGCCGCCCGACATCTGTCTTGGGTAGCGCTTGGCCATGTGCGGCAAACGCACCAGCTCTAGCGCCTCGCCCACCCGCCGCGCGATCTCCGCCTTGCTCACCCCTTTCATCTCCAAGCCAAAGCCGATGTTCTGCTCGACCGTCATGTGAGGAAACAATGCGTAGGACTGGAAGACGGTGTTGACATTGCGCTGAAACGGCGGGGTGGCACCCATCGCTTTGTTATCTATGTAAACCTCTCCACTGGTGGGTCGTTCAAAGCCGGCGATGATGCGCAGCGACGTGGTCTTCCCACAGCCCGAAGGCCCCAACAAAGCGAAGAACTCATTATGGCGAATGCCCATCGAGACGTGATCCACAGCGACAATGTCGCCGAACACTTTGCTCACGTCACGCAATTCAACAGCAAACTCGGACAATTCACCATCCCTCCGGCAAGCACGAAGTAACTCACGAAGGATAAGATGGCGCGCATTATAAGGGAGCAGCGCTAGAGGGGGTGTTCAGGAGTGCTCAACTTTGGGGTGATTTGGCTCACCGAGAGGAGAGGCGCAGAGTGCGCGGAGAAGATGCAAAACCCTCTGCGCCCTTCGCGTCTCTGCGGTGCGTGTTTCTTGTATCACCTTCAAGTGGCGCACTCCTTGTATGGGGTGCGTTCGCAGCTAGGAGCAGAACTCTGGGTGGCGACGGCACTGCCGTCGCCCGCCCTCTATGAAGTTGGTCTTCACTGACAGCACAGCCTGGTGGAGGGTTGCCCCCATAATCGAATGCGCTTGCCGGCGAGGCTGCCTCCCCTATGATTACTCACATGTTGGACGCATCTTCTCCTCAATCCCCGCGCTTCGCTCTCTACATGCAGGACAAGCACCCACTGGCCTACGAACTCGAGATGGCTGAATACGCCGAAGCCCACGGCTTTAGCGAGATCTGGCAGGCCGATACGCGCCTAGCGCGAGATTGCGTTGTGATGATGAGTGCTTTTCTAACGCGCACCAGGCGCCTGCGCATCGGCAGCGGGGTGTTGCCGATCTGGACGCGCAACCCCGCCGTAATCGCAGCGACGTGGAGCACCATGTGGGAGCTGGGCAAACAAATCAGCGGCGACCCAGACGCCCCTAGCCGGGTGATGCTGGGCCTGGGCGCTTGGTGGGAGCCAATCGCCAGCCGCGTCGGCGTCAGGCGCGAGCGCCCACTGCAAGCCATGCGTGAGTATGTCGAAGCCATCCGCCAGCTCTTCACCATGGAGGAAGTGACCTACCAGGGAGAGTTCGTCAAGCTGGACCGCGTTCGGCTGGACGTGGTGTTCGGCGACACGCGACCGCGTGACATCCCTATTTACATCGGTGCCACCGGCGACAAAATGCTAGAGCTGAGCGGGGAAATTTGCGATGGCGTGGTGCTCAACTACGTCGTCAGCGTGGATTACATCAAGCGCGCAGTGGAACTGGTGGCCAAAGGGGCCGCCAAAGCCGGCAAGACGCTCGACCAGGTGGATCGCCCAGAACTGCTGGTCTGCGCGCTGAGCGATGACGACCCCAAAGCGGCTTACTTCGAGGCAAAGAAGTTAGTGGCCTACTACTTGGCCACCGAACCGCACATCATGAAGGCCAGCGGCGTGCCAGAAGATCTGATCGCCCAAGTGCAGCGCGTGATGGGATGGCCGGCGACCGAGGCAGATTACATCGCTGCCGCCAAGGTGATCCCCGACGACGTGCCGCGCATGCTGATGGCCGTTGGCACAACCGATGAGTGCGTCGCCAAAGTGCGCGAATAC
The DNA here is from genome assembly GCA_034434555.1 of Candidatus Roseilinea sp. Classification (GTDB taxonomy): domain Bacteria; phylum Chloroflexota; class Anaerolineae; order J036; family Brachytrichaceae; genus JAAFGM01. The sequence continues at coordinate 9,562 of DAOTYZ010000382.1, read as the reverse complement.
ATCGCCGCCGGCGTGACCTGTCCCATCCTCTATCCACTCATGGATGACATCAAGCCCGTGGTGGATGCCTTTGCCGATTTTCGCTTATGAAAGCAACGCTGTCGCGCGGCATTATCTTCATAAGGTTTTCTTCGTAGTCACCAGCAGGGATGTGGATGGTGTGGAAGAAGGGAGTTGCTCCCTCTCTTTGGCGCAGCACGCTGTCTTTGCTCCCAGATATAGGGCTACAATTAAGTCTGTTTAACATTGCCGCCTGTCCAGGTCTGTGCATGGCGATTCTCCACATGGTGTGGCCAATAGCCATATCTGGCCTGGCCGCTGTGGGCTTTTGGAGCGCATGCACATCATGTGGATAGCAGGCGTGTGGATTTGGGATTGAATAACAAACAGGGGAGGAAACGCTCAGCATTGAAACTAAGCGCTAACGCCAAGCTAATGCGCTGTGGACAGGCGCTGACGATCGTCGCTGCGTTCCTTTTTGCGAGCGACATAAGCGGGGCCCTTGCGCAAAATGTGTCGCCCACTCCTGTGCCAAGGGTAAGACCGGCTGCCACAGTTGCGCCCATTGACGTGGACGCGACCCCGCCACCTTTGCCCAGGAATAGCCCCGCCCCCGCTGCGGTGCTCGACCTGAGCGCCTTCGCAACCGGGCGAGTTGTGCTGCCCAACGTGCCGGTCACGGCAACGACCGGCATTGTGCCGAGCGAGGCCTTCTCGCTTACGATGCCCCCGCCGCCCGTCCCGGCGATTAGGCTGCGGGCCGGCACGGTGAACATCGCGTTGCTGGGCGTTGACACTCGTCCGCTGCAGGGAGGGCGGCTGACCGACGTCATCATGCTTGCCAGCATTGATCCTTACGCGCCGGCGGTCACACTCCTCTCCATCCCACGCGATACGCTCGTGTATGTCCCTGGCCATCGCATGGACAAGGTCAACACGGCATTTGCGCGCGGGCCAGAAGTCTTCCGACAGACGATCAAATACAACTTCGGCCTAGACGTGCACTACCACGCAGCAGTTAACTTTGCTGGGTTGGTGAACGCCGTGGACATTCTGGGTGGCCTGGAGATCGTGGCGACCTGCCCGCTTTATCAAATCTTCCCAAAAGATCCCTACTATCTCGCTGATCCCACTGCCCCGCTCACCGTCACAACGACCTACACCGACACGTTCACCGGCGAGGTCTGGGCGCCCGGTCAGCGCGTGCCAACCCTGACGATCGCCATCCCGCGAGCTGGCGTGTATAAGCTGAACGGCCTACAAACACTGGCTTACGTCCGGGCGCGCGCCGGTGTAAGAGGGGGCGATTTGGACCGTATGCGGCGCGCGCAGCAAGTTGTGCGTGCGCTGATCAGCCAGGCCCGCCAACAGGGTATCCTCACAATCACCCGTTTGCCGGCGCTCTACGCGCAATTCCGGCGCCACGTGCAGACCGACCTGACGCTTGAGCAGATCGTCTCGCTGGCGCTCCAGGCTGACCGGCTGGGAGACGTCGCGCTGCGCAGCCGTCACCTGGATGAGGTGGGCATGACTGGTGCAGTGTTGGAGCCGGTCGGCGCGGTGCTCATCCCGAACCGAGAGAACATCGCCCCGTATTTGCAAAGAGCGCTCAACGCGCCGCTTAACCAGCGCGCGGGCGAGGGTATCCCTGTAGAGGTGTGGAACGCCACCGGTTGGCGCAACTTCGGTTTGGTTGCTGCGGAGCGGCTGCGCGATCTGGGCTTCAGCGTCCTCAGCGTGCAAGACACAACAGAGGTATATACACAGACAAAAGTCATAGATTTCACAACGACGAGGAAAGGCAGCGCCATCCCGCTGTTGGAGCGGGCGCTGAACCTGCGACCGGACAGCGTGATCGCTCAGCCCAGCCGCAGCAGGTTTCATTACCGCATCGTTGCTGGGCAGGACTTTGAGGCGTGTTACCACAAGACGACGCCGGCTAACATACGCTACGCGCCGCGGCCCACACCAACCGCTACAGCTATCCCAGCGGTTATCACCCCCGCGCCCGAAAGGGCGACAGACGAGTGAGCGCTATTGCTCGATGCGCGGCAAGGTGACGCCGGTTTGCCCCTGATATTTGCCCTTCTTGTCGGCGTAGCTTTGCTCGCACAGGCCGTCGCCGCTTATGAAGAGGAGCTGGGCGATGCCCTCGTTGGCATATACCTTGGCTGGTAAGGGGGTGGTATTGCTGATCTCCAGCGTGAGGTAGCCTTCCCACTCCGGCTCCAGCGGAGTGACATTGACGATCAGCCCGCAGCGGGCATACGTTGACTTGCCCACGCAGATGGTGAGCACGTCGCGCGGGATGCGAAAGTACTCCACAGTACGGCTGAGCACAAACGAGTTGGGCGGGATGATGCACACCGGCCCCTTGAAGTCCACAAAAGATTGCGGCACGAAGTGCTTGGGGTCAACAACGGCGGAGTTGACGTTTGTGAAGATCTTAAACTCGTCGCTCACCCGTATGTCGTAGCCGTAGGAAGACAGGCCAAAGCTCACTACACCCTGGCGGACCGAGCCTTCGACGAATGGTTCGATCATGCCATGCTCTTTTGCCATTCGACGGATCCAATGATCAGGTTTGATGCCCATAGCGCTTGATTGTAAGGAAGAAAGCGAGAGGATGCGTTCGCCGGGAGTGTCCAATTCGGAATGAAAGGCTGCGTCCTTGGACGCACGTTTTGGTCATCTCGCCAATAGAGGCAAGCGCTCACAGGCTCAGAATGACAGGGGACAGGATGCGGGTGTCCCTTTTGTGCGCTTCACGCTGGTCACGCCAAGCGTGTAAGCTCCGAACTCACGTTTATTTACATCCTGTCTGGAGCTGTCATGCCCATCAACTTGAGCGTCCTCGCCAGCGTCAGGCGCGCTGCGCGCGCGAGCATCAGCCGGGCATAGGCCATCTCCGGCGGCGACCCTTTGATCCGGCAATCCTCGTAGAACTTGCTGAATGCCCCGGCCACCTCGCGCGCGTAGGTCGTGTAGTGATGCGGCTGAAGCGTCGTCGCTACCAGCTCGACGATCTCTGGCAATTGCATGAGCTTGCGGATGAGCGCTTGTTCCGACGGATGGTCGTAGCGCAATCCGCCGGCGGGGACAGCGGTCTCCCAGCCTTCCTCTAGCGCCTTGCGCTCGATGGAGCAGATGCGCGCATGACCATACTGAACGTAATACACGGGATTCTCGTCATTCTGCTGCTTGAGCACATCCAGGTCGAAGGCGAACTTGGTGTCTATGCTGCGTGAGAGCATGATGTAGCGAAACGCATCTGCCCCAATCTCGTCCAGCAGGTCGTCTATCAGCAGTGCGTTGCCTTTGCGCTTGCCCATGCGCACCTCTTGCCCACCGCTCATCAGCGTGATGAAGCGATAGATCACGATGCGGATAGCGCCCTCCGGTAGGCCAAGGGCGCGCGCAGCAGCATAGAGCCTGGGCACATCACCCTGATGGTCTTCACCCCAGACATAGATGGCAGGGTTGAACCCCCGGATCATCACTTTGTTCCAGGCATACGGGATGTCGCTGGCGAAGTAGGTAGGGCGCTCTTCGGGATCTGGGATCACGCGGGGAGAACGGATGAGCACAGCCTGGACGGGCAGGGCTTTGCCTTCGTCGTCAGGCGTCTCGGCATATTCTTCATCGCTGCGCAGCAGGCCCTGACCGCTACGAATAGGCGAGCCGTCCTCGCTGAACCACAGCGCGCCGTCGTGCTCTATCACCAGCCCCCGCGCGCGGAGCAGGCCAAGCATCTGTTCACCCAGCCCACTCGTCCAGAGGCTCTTCTCGCTAAAGAAATTGTCGTAGCGGATGTTCAGGCGCGCCATAGTTTGCTTAATGCGCTCCATGACCAGCTCTATGCCCAGCCGGCCTATTTCACGCGCGGCCTGTTCCTTGGGCATCTGCAGGAAGCGATCGCCCTCGCGCGCCGCGATCAGCGCGCCTACTTCTTTGACGTCATCGCCCAGGTAGCCGCGCTCAGGCATTGGCTCATCGCGGCCCAAGGCCTGGGCATAGCGGGCGAAGACGCTCTGGCCGAAGACCCGCACCTGGCTGCCGGCGTCGTTGATATACCACTCGCGGTGCACTTGGTAGCCGGCTGCTTCCAGCGTATTTGCCAGCGTGTCACCCACCACCACGTTGCGACCGGTTGCGACCGTCGCATAGCCGGTGGGATTGGCGCTGCCGTGCTCCACCTGCGCCTTGCGCCCTTTGCCCAGGTCTATCGTCCCCCACTGCGTGTCCTGCCGGATGACCTCCTCGACGGCACAGGCCAAGCAAGCCGGCGTTAACCGAAAGTTGATGAAGCCGCCGACGACCTCCACGGTGAAAGCCGGCTCGCGCGCCGCCGAAGCCGGGAAGATGGTCTGGGTATCAGGGATGGAGAGATGACCGCTGAGCAGCTCAGCGATCTTCTGAGGAGGCATCTTGGCCAGGCGCGCTAGCTGGAGCGAGATGTTCGTAGCGTAGTCGCCCATCTCGGTCTGGCGAGGATGCTCGACCGATACGTTCATCTTCGGCAGAGGGGGTAAGTCACCGGCGGCCTGGGCGTTCGCTAGGGCTGCTTCGACTAATTTGATGAGATGGGCGCGCACCATAGCGGTGATATTGTAGTCAGCCCCTCGCAGGATCATTCGGGTGCGTTCACTGCCGTCCAAAGCTGCGCGGACCTGGCCCAGCGGATGCTCCGCAGTTCGCCAGGAGTTTAGATGCTTCGCTGCCGCTCAGCATGACGCGCTCATTCGTGAATACACCCTTAACGAACGCCCAGCAAAACCTCCATTGTCAATTGGTCGAGCCGCTCGTAGAGCAGCCCTCGCCGGCCAATGGCCTGTCGGTCGAAGGGCAACTCTTTGAGCGCTGCCGCTTTCTGAGGGGTATATGGGCCGAAGTATGGCGCCAAGCTGCCGTCGTCGGCGTTGATCTCGGCCAGCAGCGCGCGAATCTCTGGGTCGGCGTTCCACTGTGCGGCCTTCTCTTTGAGGATGAGATAGGTGCGCATGCAGCCGCGCGCGAAGTCTTTGACGCCCTCGTAGTCCTCGGTGCGGTAGGCATGCGCGTCGAAGTGGCGCGAGCCGGCGTAGCCCACGTCCTCTAAAAACTTGACCAGGAAGAACGCGGCCTTGACGTCGCGCGAGCCGAAGCGAAAGTCCTGGTCATAGCGACCGGCGTACTGGTCGTTTAAGTCAATGTGGAAGAGCTTGCCGGCTTCCCAGGCCTGGGCGACGCCGTGGAGGAAATTCAACCCCGCCATGTGCTCGTGGGCGACTTCAGGGTTCACCCCCACCATCTCTGGATGATCGAGCGTCTCGATGAAGGCCAGCATGTGGCCGGTGGTCGCGTAGTAGATGTCCCCGCGTGGCTCATTTGGCTTCGCCTCCAGCGCGAATTTCAGGTCGTACTGTTGGTCTAGGACATACTCGCAGAGGAAGTTGATGGCCTCGCGGGTGCGCTGGATGGCAGTCACGGGGTCTTTGGTGGCGTCGGATTCGGTGCCCTCGCGGCCACCCCAGAAGACATATACCTGCGCGCCGAACTCAACGCCCAGGTCAATCGCGCGCATGGTCTTTTGCAGCGCATAGGCGCGCACGCGCGGATCGTTGCTGGTGAAGGCGCCGTCCTTGAAGACCGGATCGCTGAACAGGTTGGTGGTGGCCATCGGGACCTTCAGCCCTGTGGCGTCGAGCGCCCGGCGGAATTCGCGCTTGATGGCTTCGGCCTCTGCCGGCGTGGCGTCAATCGGGATCAAATCGTTGTCGTGGAAGTTCACGCCATACGCGCCGACCTCGGCCAACAGATGGACCAGCTCCGCCGGCGACTTTGGATCGCGCACGGGATGGCCAAATGGATCGCGGCCCACGTTGCCAACAGTCCACAATCCAAAGGTGAACTTATGCTCTGGTTTGGGGGTGTAGTCAGGCATGGTATGTCTCCGAACTGCGCTCGCTTGCTTCTTGACAAGATGATTATAGGAAATCGGTCTGTCTTCGGGGTGCGCATTCACCAACAGGGGCAGCCTTAGCCATACTGCCAACGAAGGCGAATCTACAGAGGGTGGGCGACGGCACTGCCGTCGCCCACCCAGCGTTGTGCCCCTATCCGTGAATGCACCTCTCTTCGCGGTGCGTTCATGATTTGGGGCAGCTTGCTTCCTGTAAGCTGACCAGTCCTCATCGGCCAGTGGGTGACCCTATAAGCACCACCGAGAAGGGCGCAATGGGTGCTTTGCCTTTTCAGCAACCGAGCGAGGGCAGCCAAACGGTCAGCGCGGCGAGGCTGCGTCGAGGATGTCGAGCGGCAACCAGCCGACCTCGCCCGCTGCATTCCGACACAGCGCTCGCCCATCGCGCATCTCTAAGACCTCGACTTGCTCGCCAGGATAGACGGTCAATTCGCGCCCGTCGAAGTCCTCGCGCCCCACAAAACGGTAATCGTCCTCCTCGAAGAACTGCTCGTGCACCCAGCCGCTTCGGCCCTGCTTGTCCACGCACCACCACCAACGCGGGAAGCGCGCGTCTCGGTGGGCTACCGTGATAACCTCACCGCGCTCGAAGCGGATGGCAGGGGTGCGGCTGCCCTGATGTTCAGCGATGGCTTGCCAGGGCATATCACGCAGCACGTGCCCGCGCGCTGCTCTCGCGGGCGATGAACGTCACCGGCAGCTTGACATGTGGTGGCTGAACTGGCCTGCCTTCAGTGCGCAGCATCTGAAGGAACAGCTCGGCGGCGCGGCGGCCTTTCTCGCGCGTGGGCTGGCGCACGGTCGTCAGCGCTGGCCGCAGCAACTGGCTGGCCTCCAGGTCGTCGAAGCCCACCACGCTCAGGTGCTCTGGCACACGCCAGCCGGCTTGGTGTGCTGCGTCAATCACCCCGAACGCGATCACGTCGCTCAGCGCGACCAGCGCAGTCGGGCGCGGGCGCAGGTTGGTCAAGGCGCGGAATGTCTCTCGCCCACCATTCAGGCTGCAGTGACAAGTGATCACGGAGATCAGCTCGTGTTCGAGCGCGAGGCCGGCTTCCAGCAGCGCGTCGCGGTAACCCTCGAAGCGGTGACGCAGCGTGCCATGGTAGCCCTCGATGCGGCCAGTAAACGGCTCAAAGGTGGCGATGGCGATCCGGCGGTGGCCCAGCGACAAGATGTGTTGCATGGCCAGGTAGGCGCCGCGATAGTCGTCCACCTGCACACAGGCGATGTCCTCCGGTGCATCGGCGTCGAGCATGACGAACGGGATGCGCCGTTGGCGCAGCGCGCGCACCACGGGGTCGCCGGCGCTCAGGCCGGTGACGATGCAGCCGTCAATCAACGCGGCATAAGCCGCCTCCACCAGCGAGCCGCGAATCGGCGGCACGATCACCAGCGACATGTCCGCCCCTCGGCAGCCTTCGCCAATGCCGCTCAGCAGCTCGGCGAAGAAGGGATTGCTAAAGATGGAAGGGATGTCCTGCGGCACGATAACCCCTAGTGCTTGCGTGCGGCGCGTGTTCAGGCTGCGCGCAACGGGGTTAGGCATGTAGCCCATCTCGTGGGCGATCTCTAGGATGCGCCGCGCAGTCTCCGCGGCCAATCGTCCCGGTTTATTGAAAGCAAACGACACGGCGGTTTTGGAAACGCCGGCCCGCTTGGCGATGTCGTTGATGGTGACCTTGTGGTCTGTCGCTACTTGTGCGCCACTTTGGTGCACAGAAGCTGCGCGTCGTTGTCTGGCCATGTTGTCTATGAGCGCGTGATGCACGTAATGTGTTAACCAGTTTATCACTAAAACGGGTGCATTGACGATTGGGTGCGTTCACAGTTGGGGGTAAGGCTGATCTCACGCGGAGACGCGGAGAACACAGAGAAAATAGAAAGCGCAGCATCCTTGCTAGTTGCCTAGAAGGCGGTGCACCTGACTCGCGTGTTGCCCCTATTGGTGAATGCGCCCGCTGACGGCGCAGGGATAATAGAATCTGTCTCCCCCGATCACCTTTCCGCCGGCGGCGAGCGCGTCTTCGCTAAATGCATCGGCGGGAGCTGGCCACAAGTCGCCGTCCGAATTCCCGCCATCGTCTCTGAACCACCCGGCGGCGACGCTAAGTGAATCGCTATCTGGCATCTGGCGAAGATGGATGAGATCGATATACTCAGCGACGTCACCGAGCATCAGCGCGTCGATCTCGTCGTTGATCACATTGCTGAGCATCTCCGCGTGCACTTGGCAGTATAACGCGCTTCCGCCTCAACTGGGTCGTCGCTTTCTGGCGAGCCTTCTAGTTGTATGATGTGGCGGGCCATCTTTTTCGGTTCTATCTGCCAAATTTGGCGGCGCGCAGGCATTCGCGCACAGCCTACTAGCTGGCGCGGTCAGCGAGTGAACTGGAAAGGTAATACATGTTGACCTCCTTAGTCCGGGTTATACCATAAATATTTACAGAATAAAAAAGCGCACCTCGGCGCGATTTCTTGTTTGAGGGATTCATGTGAGCTACAGCTGCTATGATCGCCATACGCTCTCATTATCCGCCGACGCTTACTAACATCAGTTCTGATTTATTCGTGACTTATGAATATTTTCTCACGCAAGGGTGTAAAAACGCAGATATATCTGTATAGGCTTGTTTTAATTAATTACTATAAAACAATCAAAAGTAGTGCTAACTCATATGTAGTATACCTGCTCCGAGTATCGGCAGGCAGGGTCACTTGCTCAGGCTCGCATCACTGACGTTCAGTTCGTCGCTGGAAGAAACGAGAGCGCGTTGTGCAATACACTGGCGAGAAATACCCAGCTTGCGAAGATGGCCTGCTGGTGTATCACAAGGAACGCTTTTCATCGCCTGCTCTCACTTCCCCAAGTGCACATACATATCCCGCTGCCTGGCCTATGCATGCCATTCTGCTGCGCTCTCCACCTTCGCCAACCGCAGCAGCGCCCACTTTGCTCTCCACCCACGACCAAGAAGCCGTCCTCGGTGAACGACCCCTGTATGTCGGGCGCGTAGCGGCGGGATAAACAAAGCAAACCCAACACAGCGAAGACCTGGTCGATCTTATATACCCACCCTACCCCAGCACTGCGACCAGCGACTCCAGCCCCCTCGCCCGCACCCGTCGCCTGATCTGCACCATGGTCTCCTCATCCATCCCCCGCTCCCCGCCTCGCACATGCGGGACGACGAAGGTGTAACCATCCGGCGGGCTGGGCATCCCATAGTTTGCCGCGCGCGTTTCCGCCTCGTGCGCACGCCAGCCCGCTGCCAGCTTGCGGTAATGCCCGCGCACCGCGTGCAGGACGCGCCGGCGCGCCTCCAGCGTCTGCAGATCTTCGGCATCGCCCCACGCGCGCGCCTCGATCCCCCTCGGCCAGACCTTGTTCAGGGATATTTTGCGCGCCCGCGGCAGGCACAGGACGCGCTCAGCGTGCGCTATCGCCTCGCGCGTCGCCCGCTCATCCTTCACCCCCTCTTCCCCCTTTCCCTCTCCCTTCTTTCCCGCGTAGACGAACACCGTCTCCCCCGCCACCACCAGGTCACGCCACAGCGCTGCGACGGCCAGATGGACATACGGGGCGATCCATTCTGGCAT
>DAOTYZ010000381.1:0-4252 GCA_034434555.1 Candidatus Roseilinea sp. | reverse complement strand
GGCGTGCTCTACGCAGATGGCTTGAACCTGCTCGACGAGCGCGCGATCGCCCATCTGATCAGCGCGCTGTCCGATGGCGTGGTGCGCGTAGAGCGCGACGGGCTGAGCGAAGTACATCCGGCGCGCTTCCTCTTGGTGGGCACCTACGACCCAGTTGAGGGCGAGGTGCGCCGCGGCCTGCTCGACCGAATCGGATTGATCGTGCCCTTGCTTCCTCAAACGGGCGAGCGGGAGCGGGCCGAGGTCGTCCAGCGCAACCTGGCCCATCCACCCAACGGCGACGCGGAGGATGAGACGACCATGCTGCGGGCGATGATCGCCGACGCGCGCGAACACCTGCCCACCGTCCATATCGCGGAAGAACAGATGCAAGCCCTGGTCCAGACCGCGCTCAGCCTAGGCGTGGAAGGCAACCGCGCCGATGTCTTCGCCGTCCAGGCAGCGCTGGCCAAGGCAGCCCTGGATGGACGCGAGGCGGTGGACGATGATGACCTGAAGCTGGCCGTTCGGCTGGTGCTCCTGCCGCGCGCGATGCGCATGCCGGCCCAGGAGACGCCGGAGCAGCGCGAGCGGGAGACCACGCCTCACGCGCAGGGCGACCAGCCAGGCGATCCGAATACCCCGAACCCCGCGCAGGCCACGCTGGAGGAGCTGCTGCTCGAAGCGGCTGCGGTGGACTTGCCGGCGGGCCTGCTCGACCTGACTTTTGCCGGCAAGCAGCGCAGCCATGGCAGCAGCCGCGGCGCAGCGCTCAGCAGCCGGCGCGGGCGATTCGTGCGCGCAGTCGCCGGCGACCCGCGCGGTCAGCGCATCGCGCTCCTGCCCACCTTGATCGCGGCAGCCCCCTGGCAAAAAGTCAGACGGGCCGAGCGCAACGCGGGCGCGCGCCTGGACATCCGGCGCGAGGATATCCGCGTCAAGCGCTTCCGCGACAAAGCGGGGACGCTCTACATCTTCGTCGTGGACGCCAGCGGCTCGATGGCGATCAACCGCATGCGCGAGGCGAAGGGGGCGGTTGTGCGCTTGCTACAAGACGCCTACGTACATCGCGATCAGGTGGGGCTGATCGCATTTCGCGGTCAGCAGGCGCAGGTGTTGCTTGAGCCATCGCAGAGCGTGGAGCGGGCCAAGCGGGCGTTGGATGTGCTGCCCACCGGCGGCGGCACGCCGCTGGCCTCGGCGCTGTTGGCTGCCTGGCGCATGGCGCAGCAGGCCCGCGCGCGCGGCATCGCGCAGGTCACGCTAGTTTTGATGACCGATGGCCGGGGCAACGTCCCGTTGCGCGCCGCACCCGCTGCGCCGCCATCGCGGGCGGAAATCCAGGCCGAGCTTCAACAGATCGCAACGTGCATTCGCGCGGAGGGCATCCAGGCAGTGGTGATAGATACCCAGGTGAACTACCTTTCGCAGGGCGAAGCCGCGCGGCTGGCTTCCTGGCTGGGCGGTCGTTACGTCTATCTGCCGAATGCCAAAGCCGCGCAGATCGCCATGACCGTGGCGCCACGTTAGCAGGAGGGATGTTGAAATGAGCGAGAAGCCCAACATTGTCGCCATCGTTGGCTTAGAGCACTTTAATAAGCGCGTTTGGGATGAGGTGAAAGCCGACTTGTCGCCTGTGGCGCATCTGGCGCAGTTCACCGAGATGGCGCTGGAATCGCGCTCGCCAGAAGCCGCCCAGGCCATTCGCGAAGCGGACTGCCTGTTCGTCAGCATGATCAACTTCAAGGATCAGGCCGACTGGCTGCGCGAGCAGGTTCAGCGCTCAAAGGCGCGCGTCGTCTTCGCCTACGAATCCATGCCGGAGGTGATGGCGCTCACGCGGGTGGGCGACTACGTGGTGGCCGACCGACCGGGGCGCAAGGCCGGCATGCCGGAGCCGGTGAAGAAGATCGCGCGCATGTTGGTGCATGGGCGCGACGAAGACACGCTCTACGGCTACACCAAGCTAATGAAGCTGATGCAGACCATGATGCGCTTTATGCCGGCCAAGGCGCGCGACTTTAAGAGCTGGATGCAGGTGAACATCTACTGGAACCAGCCGCTGGCCCAGAACATCGCCAGCATGTTCAAGTTCATCCTGCGCGAATACTTCAACCAACCGCTGGACGTGCCGCCGGTCATAGAAGTGCCGATGATGGGGCTATACCACCCCGCCGCCGAGGGGTTCTTCAAGGACATCCGGGCCTACCAGGACTGGCAGAAGAAGCGCAGCCACCACCGCCGGGCCGGCGCAGCAGGCGCTGCGCGCAACGGGCATGCCCCACGCGCGAGCTATCGCGTCGCCCTGCTGTTCTTCCGTAAGCACCTGATGCAGGAGCGCGAGTATATAGACGACGTGATCACAGCGCTGGAGGCCGCCGGCATGGACGTGCTGCCGATCTTCGTCACCGGCGTGGAGGGGCACGTGGTGGTCCGCGATTGGTTGGCCAAAGCGCAGATAGACGCGCTGGTGAGCCTGATCGGCTTTGCGCTGGTGGGCGGGCCGGCCGGCTCGACCTCACCCGGCGTCCACCGCGACGCGGCGATCGCGATCCTCGCGCAGATTGACGCGCCATACATCGTCGCGCAACCGCTCTACGTCCAGGACTTCATCTCCTGGCACAAGATGGGCGTCGGGCCGATGCAGGCCGCCGCCACCTATGCGTTGCCGGAGATGGACGGGGCGATTGACCCGGTCATCCTAGGCGCGATCAACCACGGGCGCTTCCAAACGGTTCCTGACCGTTTACAACGGCTGACAACGCTGGTCGGACGCTGGGCGGCATTGCGCCACACCCCGAACCGCGAGAAGCGGATCGCCTTCGTCGTGTATGACTACCCGCCGGGGCTGGGCAAAAAGGCGACCGCGGCGCTGCTGGACGTGCCGCGCTCGCTGTTGAACATCCTGCGCCGGCTGAAGGCCGAGGGCTACGACGTCGGCGAACTTCCACCGACCCCTGAGGCGCTGCTCCAGATGCTGGACGCTGCCACCACGCCACATGCGGACGGGCTATGCGTAGGATGGGAGGCGTTTAAGGCGTGGACGACGCCGCGCGAGCGGGAGCGCGTCGAGGCGCGCTGGGGGCCGTGGCCGGGCGATATCGCCCCGATGGGGCATGACGCTGTGTTCATCGGCGGCCTGCGCTTGGGCAATATCTACATCGGGGTCCAGCCCCGCCTGGGCGTCACCGGCGACCCAATGCGCCTGCTCTTCGACAAGGAGAACACGCCACACCATCAGTATCTGGCCTTCTACCGCTGGATCAGCCGTGGGTTCGGCGCGCATGCGCTGGTCCACGTCGGCATGCACGGCTCGGCGGAGTGGATGCCCGGCCTACAACTGGGCCTGACCCGCAGTTGCTGGCCGGATGCGCTGCTGGGCGAATTGCCTCAGCTCTACCTCTATCCGATGAATAACCCCAGCGAGGCCAACATCGCAAAGCGGCGCGGATATGCGGTCATTGTCTCGCACGCCGTGCCGCCCATGGCCCGCGCCGGCCTATACAAAGAACTGGCCGCGCTAAAAGAAATGCTCCAGGACTACCGCGAGCGCCGCATGGCGCAGCGCAGCGAACCGGACGACGCGGCGTTAGAGGACGCGGTGATGCACAAGGTCGCCCTGGCCAACCTGGACGCCGACTGCCCGCGTTGGGCGGGCGAAGCGTTCGCCGACTATGCGGAGCGGCTATACGCTTACTTGCGGGAGCTGGAGCAGCGCCTGATCACGGCGGCGCTCCATGTGTTCGGGGAAGCGCCGCCGGTGGAATCCCAGGTGGTCACGGTGACCGAGGCGCTGAAAGCGCGCGGCGCCGGGCCGCAACAGCCGGCGCTGTGCGACGTGATGGCGCGCGAGCTTTTCGGCCCTACGGCTTCGTATGCTGAGCTGGCGGCACAGGCGCGGCGCGGTGACCCGGATGCGCTGCGCGCCCGTGAGCAGGTGGACGACGCCTGCCGCCAGTTCGTCGAGCGCGCGGTCTTCCAGGGCGATTCGCCGGCGGCGGCGTTGCACCGCGCCACGAACAACGGCCTGGCGATCGCGTCCGAAGACGCCCTTGCGCTGGGCGAGATGACGCAGCTTGGCCGGCAGATGGCGCGCGCGCTGAGCGACAGCCGCCCCGAGCTGGATGCTGTAGTTCGCGGCTTGAGCGGTCGCTACATCCCGCCCGCGCCGGGCGGCGACCTGATCCGCGATGGGTTGAACGTCTTGCCGACCGGCCGCAACATCCATGCGATTGACCCCTGGCGCATCCCCAGCGCGCTGGCCTATGCGCGC
>DAOTYZ010000380.1:0-1914 GCA_034434555.1 Candidatus Roseilinea sp. | reverse complement strand
GCCGGCAGCGAGCCGCCGCCGGGCGAACGCGAGCTGACCGGCAGCGAGGCGATCCGCGAGGCGATGGCCCAAGCGATGGAGGCCGCCCCAAACGTCATCTTGATCGGCGAGGACATCGGCAAATACGGCGGCGCGTTCGGCGTCACGCTGGGGCTGTATGACCGCTTCGGGCCGGAGCGCGTGCGCGATACCCCGATCAGCGAGAACGCGATCGCCGGCGCCGCCTTCGGCGCTGGCATGACCGGCCTGGTGCCGATCGCCGAGTTCCAGTTCCAGGACTTCGTGACGTTGGCCATGGAGCAGCTTGTGCTCCAGGCGGCCAAGGTGCGCTACATGTTCGGCGGACGCACGATCTGCCAAATGGTGGTGCGCCTGCCGGCCGGCAGCGGCACAGGCGCGGCCGCGCAGCACAGCGAGAGCTTGGAGTCCTGGTTCGTCAACGTGCCCGGCCTGAAGGTCGTCATGCCCAGCACGCCTTACGACATGAAGGGGCTGCTGCTGGCCGCCATCGCCGACCAGAACCCGATCATCTTCGTTGAGAACAAGCTGCTTTACAAGGCAAAAGGCCCTGTGCCAGAGCTGCCCTACATTGTGCCGATCGGCAAGGCCGCTGTGCGGCGCGCCGGGCAGCACGTGACCATCGTCGGGGCCGGCATCACCGTCCCGCGCGCGCTGGAGGCAGCGGCGCAATTGGCCGGCGAAGGCATCGAATGCGAGGTGATTGACCTGCGCACGCTGAAGCCTTATGACCTGCACACGATCGTGCAATCGGTGAAGAAGACGGGCCGGCTGCTGGTGGCGCACGAGGCGCCGCTGATCGGCGGCTACGGCGCGGAGATCGCCGCTGCGATCGCCCAAAGCGAGGCGTTCGCTTATCTGGAAGCGCCTATCCTCCGCCTAGGCGGAGCCGACGTGCCGATCCCCTACAACCGGACGCTGGAACGGGCAGCGACCCCGCAGGCCGAGGACATCGCCACCGCTGCGCGCAAGCTGGCGCGCTTGCAAGTCTAGCGAAGGAGCCAGCCATGGCGATCCCCATCATCATGCCCAAGTTCGAGATGGCCCAGGAGAGCGGGACGATCGCGCGCTGGCTGAAGCAGGTCGGCGACCCGGTGAGCAAGGGCGAGGCCATCCTAGAGGTGGAGACCGACAAGATCACCATGGAGGTCGAGTCGCCCGCTGATGGCGTGCTGGCGCAGGTGCTGGCCGAGCCGGGCGCGCGCGTGCCGATCGGCCAACCGATCGCTTATCTCGCTGCCGCCGGGGAAACCATCGCGCCCACCCCTTCGCCGGCGAACGTGCCCGCCGAACGGGCCGTCAAGGCGACGCCGATCGCGCAGAAGCTGGCTGCCGAGCACGGGGTTGACCTGAGCCAAGTGCCGGGCACGGGCCGCGATGGCCAGATCACCCGTCAAGACGTCGAGGCCTTCATCGCCAAACAGCGCAGCGCCGGCCGGGCTGAAGTGAGCGGTGACAAGGTGGCCGCTGTGCCCGCTGCGCGCCGGCTGGCAGGGGAGCTGGGCGTGGCTTTGGCGCAAGTCAGCGGCAGCGGGCCGGGAGGGCGCATCCAGTCCGCCGACGTGGCGCGCGTCGCAGAAGCGCAGGTCGCGATCCAAGCTGCGCCTGCCCCTGCGTCGCCGAGCGCAGAGCGCGGGCCGGCGGTGCGCCAGCGCATCCCGCTGAGCGGCATGCGCCGCACGATCGCGCAGCGGATGAGCCAGAGCACGCGCGAGGCCCCACAGTTCAACGTCAGCGTTGACGTGGACATGAGCCGCGCGCTGGCGATCGTCGAGGACTGGCGCGCGACGCAAGCAGAAGGGCAACCGAAGGTGACGTTGACCGCGCTGCTGGTCAAGGCCTGCGCCTGGGCGCTGCGAGGGCATCCGGCGCTGAACGCCGGTTTTGAGGACGAGA
>DAOTYZ010000379.1:0-6520 GCA_034434555.1 Candidatus Roseilinea sp. | reverse complement strand
ACTTCGTTGTACACCTGGCCGGTCGTGGTGTTGCAAGCGCGGGTGAGGTTCTCATCAATGAAGCGCTCGTAGTGGCCCAAGTCCAGGTCGGTCTCCGCGCCGTCTTCGGTCACGAACACCTCGCCATGCTGATAGGGCGACATTGTGCCGGGGTCCACGTTGAGATATGGGTCGAGCTTCTGGATGGCCACCCGCAAGCCGCGCGCCTTGAGCACGCGGCCAATCGCCGCAGCGGTCACCCCCTTACCTACCGAGCTGACCACCCCGCCGGTGCAAAAGATGAACTTGGGCATGCGTTCCTAACCTTTGCTGGTTCTCCTCTGGACACTCGACGTGCAGAGCAAGCAGCACCTCGCATTAGATTATCTCCAACTGTTGCGCAGATAGCCTTCTACCGCAGCGCGGCGCTCACCGTGCCGTAGATCACCGCGAGCACGACCGCGATGACGAACACCAGTAAGCCAACCAGCAGCGCCGGCAGCACAGCTTGATAGCCCACCGTCTGCGGCACGCGCGTCACAGGCGGTCGCCGTCCTGCTGTGCCGGCAGTTACATGGGCCGGCTGGGCTCGCGCAGAGAACGCCCGCTGCCAGAAGATATACACCAAAAATCCACCAATGACTGCTATCGGCGAGAAGCCGATCATGATGATGAAGCGCTCGTCAGCCGTGGTCGCCCCTAACGTGAACGGCGCAAGCACGCCCAGCAGCAGGAACGCAACGCCCACCACCAACCCCGCGCCGGCGCTGAGTGGGGAGCGCCGTTTGACCAGCAGCGCCCGGCGCGCCTGCTCAGGACTCACCCGCGCTGGCTGAGCCGGACGCGGTTGCGCCGTGGCGGAGGGCGCTATCGCGCGCTCAGGGCCGGGCAGCATGGCCGTGAAGAGCATCAGCGCAGCGGTCAGGCCCAGCAACAGGGTCACAATCAGCATCTCGCGCCGTTGAGCGGCGGGCGCGACGATCGGTGCCAGTATCGCCAGCGCCAGCAGCAGTCCACCAAAGCCCAAGTTGATGCGGACGCGATAGCGCTGCGCCAGCGCAACCAACGGGTGTTTAGCGTCCTCCGCTTTGGCCGCCACCGACTGCGTCGGCGGTGGCGCAACAGGTTGGGTGCTCGCAATCTGATTTGCTGCTGGCAGGCTGACCGGCCCATCCGCGCCGCGCGCAGGCAATGGCCGATCGGCTGCGCCTGGCTTCGTCACCTCCGCTTTGGCCGCCACCGACTGCGTCGGCGGTGGCGCAGCAGGTTGGGTGCTCGCAATCTGATTTACTGCTGGCAGGCTGACCGGCTCATCCGCGCCGCGCGCAAGTGACGGCCGATCGGCTGCGCCTGGCTTCGTCACCGCCGCTTTGGCCGCCGCCGACTGCGTCGGCGGCGGCGCAGCAGGTTGGGTGCTCGCAATCTGATTTGCTGCTGGCAGGCTGATCGGCTCATCCGCGCCGCGCGCAAGTGACGGCCGATCGGCTGCGCCTGGCTTCGTCACCGCGTTCAGCACGTTGGTTAGCGCTGATGAAAGCTCAGCTGCTGCGCGCTGTGCTGCCTCGCCCTCACCTTGCACCTGGGCCTGGATCAACAAAGGCTGGCCATTCACTTCGATCCTCAGTTCGATCTTGAGCACGTCTGGCAGACTGGTCATGACAGGCAGACTATAACGCGCTTGTAGCGCGGGGGCGTTCACGAATAGGGGCGACCGTTCGGCGTGTCGTGTCGAGCGAAGCATCTAAACGCACGCCCAACCAAAGCCCAACGGCATCGCCAAAGCCAGACCCCATGTCATGCTGAGCGAAGCGAAGCATCTAACGTTGACCAAGGCCGTGCCAGCCCACAAGTCGGGCGCGCGCAGGGGCGGTTCGCAGACCGCTCCTGCTTCGCTTTCGCTAAGAATGACAGGGTGAGGCAGAGGCCCTGGTGATCTCCCGTGCGATCACCACTGGTCGCGCCAAGCGTACCCGCCCCAAGTCGTGAATGCACCCCCCAACGGGGGTGCGTTCATGGATGGGGGCAAGCTTAATAGCTGGAGACGCGGAGAACGCAGAGGAGTAGAAAACGCAGGATTCCTGGTAGTCGCCCAGCCGCCTAATTTGCGGATTAGTGAACGCATCCGTGAACATCAGCTGTCCAGAGCGCGCTCGGCGATCATAAAGCCAAGCGAAATACGCAATACGAAATACGCAATATGAAATACGCAATACGAAATACGAGCCCCTCTCGTCCAAGGTTCATCCAAACTCTGTCCACCCGAAGAATGTCACGCGGGAATTGTGACAAGTGCCGGATTGTCAGGGGGGATAAATTAAGCTTAATCTTAGCTTACCTTGAACGGGAGACTGCGCCGTCGGTTTGGCTGGGTCGTATGGAGCGCACAGCGATTGGTGCGCGCCACGACGAGTGCCGACTACGCAGATCGCCTCTTCTTCTCCCACTTCGCCATCATCATCTTCGGCCTGGTGGCTTTGACCGGCGCTTGGCACGACCCCCTGCCGAACCTGGATGTGCTGTTCGGCTTGGGCGCGCTGCTGGCGTTTGTGTGCTCACGGCCATGGTGCTTTGCGCGGCTGCTTGCCACGAGCCAGCGATTCGTTGAATGGGTGATGAACGCGCTCTCCTATCGCCTGGAGCGCGGCAGAGCCTGCCAGCAACTGCTGTGGTTCATCCGCCGCGCGCATCTGGCTTGTGGCGCGCCACCATGCCCCGCGCTTCTTTCGCCTCTCAGGATGGGGGTTCAAGCGCCGAGCGATGGCCTTGAATCCCCATCCTTTTTTGTTTTTAACCGGAGGTAAAGCCATGTCTCTTTTCAATCGTTCTGCACGTGCTCAAGTCCAACCATCGAAGGATGATCTCGTTCCTCTGCTGGTCGTCGCTCGGTTGACGGTGCCCAAGCTCGGGGTGGCCTACATGTTCACCCTGTTGTTGAGCGTGTTCAACCGCGTGATGATCAACGAGCTACAGATCGCAGCGGCGGCCATTGGCGGCCTGTATTTCGCCTATCGCATCATGAACATCTTCCAGGTGATGGCCGGCCGCTACACCGACCGGCGACCGTTCTTCGGCCTGCGCCGCACGCCGATGATCGCGTTCGGCTTAATGCTCGCCGCGCTGTCGCTGGTCCCCTTGCCGTTCTTCGCCCTGAGCTATTCCCAGGGCAACACGTTCGCCTTCGTCCTGATGTTGCTCAGCTTGATGGGCTTTGGCTTTGGCTTTGCGGCCAACGGCGACGCGCACAACACGCTGATCGCCGAACTCACCGAAGGGAAGCGCAACCGCCCGGCGGTGGTGGCCACCGTGTGGCTGTTCATGATCGTCTTCACCGTTATCAGCGGCATCGCCAGCTCGATCATCTTGCAGATCGCCGACACACAGGCCGGCGCCCCGCCCGGTTGCACCACGGCGGAGTGCGCCGCCATCCGCAGCCAGGTGGCGATAGACATGATGCCGAAGTTCTTCCTGGCTGCCCCACTGGTGTCGCTGATCGGGCTGCTGCCCATTTTGGGCCTGGAGCGCCGGCTGCCGGCTGAGGCGCTGGCGAGCGCCGAACAACGCCCGCCGCTGCGCTTGGGCCAGGCCTATGCGCACATCATCGCCAACCCACAGGCGCGCGTGTTCTTCTTCTTCATCGTCATCGCCATCTTCGCTCTCTTCATCCAGGACAGCATCTTGGAGCCGTTCGGGGCGGATGTGTTCAAGCTCGCCCCGCGCCAGACGGCCCAGTTCCAGCCGATCATGGGCATGGGCACGATCGTCGCCATGCTGGTGATGGGCATCGTGGCCAGCAAGTGGCCGATCCCCAAGCGCCAGATCGCCGACTGGGGATTGATGATCGCAGCGATCAGCTTTGCTTCTCTGTTCCTCGCGGCTACGCTTGACCTGCTGCCGGCGCTCTACATCGGCATTGCGCTCCTCGGCGTCGGGATGGGCGTCTTTAACGTCGGCGCGCTCTCAATGATGATGGACATGACCGTGCCCGGTGAGGCCGGCACGCTGATGGGCGCCTGGGGCATGGCACAGGCGCTGGCCAACGGCGTCGCCCAGTTCGCCGGCGGCGTCATGCGCGACGTGGGCATCCAGCTCACTGGCAGCCACGTCGCCGCCTATAACTTTGTCTTCCTGGTCGCCATCGTGGCCAGCTTCGTCGCCATGAACTTGATGGCGCGGGTGAACGTGGAGCAGTTCCGCCGGCTCACCCGCGAGCAGATGGTCGTGACGATGGAGGCAGCCTGAGTTCACGCATGGGGGATGGGCGGATCCCCCATGCGATGCGAGGAGAGCGCGATGAATTACACCCCTGAGCAACTGGCGCGCCGCAATCAGTCGTTTTGGACGCCGGTCCAAGCCGCCGGCGCGCTCGTCCAGTTTCTGACTTTCCTGGCCAGCCTGATCTTGGTCGTGCGCTTCCTGAGCACCGGCCAGGGATATGAGATCACCACGGTGGCCAACGTGGCCAAAGTGCTGATGCTGTACTTCATGACCGTCACCGGCATGGCCTGGGAGGACGAGGTGTTCGGCCAGTTCTTTATGGCCAAGCCCTTCTTCTGGGAGGACCTGGGCAACCTGTTCTCGCTGGCCGGCAACACCGCGTATCTGGTGGCCCTCTTCGCCGGCGCGGACCCGCGCACGCAGATGCTGGTGATGTGCGTGGCGCTGGCGACGTATGTCGTGAACTTCTTCCAGTTCGCCCTGCGCGGCGCGCGCGCGGCGCGCCAGAAGCGCGCCCAGGTGCTCGCCCCCGCGCCCGTCGGGAGATAACATGCCGAAGCCGATCGTCACGTCGCCTGCGCGCCAAAACGGCAAGCTGGCCCTGCCTGCGCCGATGCCCAACTACCCCTTCACGGCCATCGTCGGCCAGGAGGAGATGAAGCTTTGCTTGCTGCTGAACGTGATTGACCCGCGCATCGGCGGCGTGATGATCATGGGGCATCGCGGCACGGGCAAGAGCACCGCCGTGCGCGCGCTGGCCGATGTGCTGCCAAAGATCAGCCGAATCGCCGGCGACCCCTTCAACCGCGAGGTTGTCGAAGAAGGCGACCCGCTCGCTCCACCTCATCGCAAGCACGAGCGCATCCCTGTGCCGGTGGTTGACCTGCCGCTGGGCGCGACCGAGGACCGCGTGTGCGGCACGATAGACATCGAAGCAGCCTTGACTCAGGGCGTCAAGCGCTTTGAGCCGGGCTTGTTGGCCCGCGCCAACCGCGGCTTCCTCTACATTGACGAGGTGAACCTGCTGGACGATCACCTGGTGGATGTGTTGCTCGACGTCGCGGCCAGCGGTTGGAACGTGGTGGAGCGCGAGGGCATCAGCGTGCGCCATCCCGCCCGCTTCGTGCTGGTCGGCTCTGGGAACCCGGAGGAAGGTGAACTGCGCCCGCAGTTGCTTGACCGCTTCGGCCTCCACGCGCGGATCACCACCATCACCGACGTGGCCCAGCGCATGGAGATCGTCCAGCGCCGGCGCGCCTTCGACGCCGACCCGCTGGCCTTCTTGGCGGCCTGGGAACCACAGCAGCGCGCCTTGCGCCGGCGGATCGTCGCCGCGCAGAAGCGCGTGGCGCACGTGGAGATGCCCGACGACGTGTTAATGTGCGCTGCGAGGCTATGTATGCAGCTTGGCGTG
This sequence comes from Candidatus Roseilinea sp., assembly GCA_034434555.1. GTDB lineage: Bacteria > Chloroflexota > Anaerolineae > J036 > Brachytrichaceae > JAAFGM01. The sequence goes on along the minus strand of DAOTYZ010000379.1, from coordinate 912 downwards.
GATGGGCATCGCGGCGAGCTGACCCTGGCGCGGGCGGCCTGCGCGCTGGCTGCTTTTGAAGGTCGCGGGCGGGCCACATTGGACGACCTCAGGCGCGTCGTCGTGCCGGCGCTGCGCCATCGCCTGCGCCGCGACCCGCTGGAGACCACCGATGCGGGGGAGCGCGTCCTCCAGGCGATGGAGAAGACGTTGGGCGCGGAGGCGAGGAGCAGGTCCTCATGACCCTCTCGTTTGCTGAGATCGTCGGCATGGACGTGGCCAAGCGGGCGCTGCTGCTCTTGGCGGTGAATCCGGCGCTGGCCGGCGTGGCCATCGCCGCGCCGGTCGGCAGCGGCAAGTCCACCCTGGCGCGCGCCTTCGCCGCCCTCCTGCCGGCGGGCACGCCGTTCGTCGAGCTGCCGGTGGGTGCGACCGAGGATAGCGTGCTGGGTGGGCTGGACCTGGAGGCGACGCTGGCGGCCGGCCGGCGCGTGATCGCGCGCGGCTTGCTGGCCCGCGCGCACGGCGGCGTGCTCTACGCAGATGGCTTGAACCTGCTCGACGAGCGCGCGATCGCCCATCTGATCAGCGCGCTGTCCGATGGCGTGGTGCGCGTAGAGCGCGACGGGCTGAGCGAAGTGCATCCGGCGCGCTTCCTCTTGGTGGGCACCTACGACCTAGTTGAGGGCGAGGTGCGCCGCGGCCTGCTCGACCGAATCGGGTTGATCGTGCCCTTGCTTCCTCAAACGGGCGAGCGGGAGCGGGCCGAGGTCGTCCAGCGCAACCTGGCCCATCCGCCCAACGGCGACGCGGAGGATGAGACGACCATGCTGCGGGCGATGATCGCCGACGCGCGCGAACACCTGCCCACCGTCCATATCGCGGAAGAACAGATGCAAGCCCTGGTCCAGACCGCGCTCAGCCTAGGCGTGG
>DAOTYZ010000378.1:0-1554 GCA_034434555.1 Candidatus Roseilinea sp. | reverse complement strand
GCCGGCCATGCACAGGAAGACGACCACCGGCATCCAGAACTTTGCGCCCTCCGGCATGAGCTGAATGCCGATGCGTAGGCCGCAATACGCGCCGGTGGCCTTCAACACCCCGCCGTGTAACATCGAGACCGCCGTCGGCGCAGCGGCGTAGCCATCCGGCGACCAGTTGTGCAGCGGCCACAGGCTGGCCAGCACGCCGAAACCGACGAAGACCGGCAGGAACCAGGTGCGTTGCAACTGAACCGATTGCTCCGGCGGCAGGCTGCGGATGCCGGCCTGTAGCTCGAACCAATCGAACGAGCGGCCAGCCTGGAAGTAGAGCACCAGCAGCCCGATGATCGCCACCAGCGAGCCGACGAACAGATAGATCGTCAGCTTCATCGCGGCGTACTCGCGGCGCTTGCTCCCCCAGCCGGCGATCAGCACATACACCGGGAAGAGCACCAGCTCATAGAAGATCAGCAGCAGGAAGATGTCCAGCGCCATGAAGCTGCCGAATACCCCGGCTACCAACAAGAGCAGGAAGGCAAAGTATTCGCGCGGGCGTTCGGCGGAGCGCCAAGACACCAGCACCGCGCTGAACATGACGATGCCGGTCAGCACCAACTGCGGGGCGGAGAAGCCATCCACCCCCACGTGGTAGCCAATGCCGAACTCTGGAATCCAGGTAGTCTTCTCGCGGAATTGGAAGCCGCCGGCTTGTCGGTCGTAGCCCAGGAAGACCACCAGCGACAAGAGGAGCGAGATAAACGACGCCGTGGCCGCCACAGTCTTGATCGCGTCCTCGCGCTCGCGCGGGATGAGCAAGATCACCAGCGCGCCGAGCAGCGGCACCAGCATGATGAGAGTGAGAACAGGGAGATTCGCCATGGATTACCTCAATAGCCCTTGCACGCCGACGTTTATCACGTTGAGGGCCAGCGCCGGCCACACCCCCAACACCAACATCGCGCCCATCAGCGGCGCAATGCCCAGAATCTCGGAGAAGTTCATATCCGGCAGCGGATGATGCCGCCATTCTTCGCCCAGCGGGCCGTGCAAGACTTTTTGAATGGCCTTCAGGATGTAAATGCCCGTGATCAGCAAGCCGGCCATCGAGAGGATGGTGAGCAACGTGTGCACCGACCACGCGCCGCGGGTCACCATGAACTCGCTCACGAAGCCCGACAGGCCGGGCAAGCCCAGCGACCCCATCGCGCAGAAGATCAGCACCGCACCGTAGATCGGCATGATCGTCCATAGCCCGCCGTATTTGGTCAGGTCGCGCGTGTGGGCGCGCTCATACACCACCCCGACCAGGGCGAACATGGCCGCCGATGAAAGGCCATGCGTCACCATTTGCAACACCGCACCGCTGCCGGCGATCGTCGCATCTATCTCGCGCACGGTGGCGTTTGGCGCGAGCGCTGCAGCCGCCGAGGCGATGCCCAGCGACACAAACCCCATGTGGTTGATCGAGGAGTAGGCCACCAGGCGCTTGAAGTCGTTTTGTCCCCAAGCCGCGAACGCGCCGAGCAGGATGCTCAGGAAGGCCAGCAGCGCCAGCAGCACCCC
>DAOTYZ010000377.1:0-2179 GCA_034434555.1 Candidatus Roseilinea sp. | reverse complement strand
AGATGGGACTGCATCCACGCGCTATCTCGGCGGCGATGCTGATGGTGCTAGATCTCTTACAGCGGAACTATCGGGTCTGCCTCTCCACGCATTCGCCCCACGTGCTCGATGTCGTCTGGGCGCTGCAGCAATTTCGTGAAAGCCAGGCAGGCGAGCAATTCGTGCGCGCGCTCTTTGACTTACCATCTAATGCCGAAGCAAAAAAACTCGCTGAAGCTGCGCTGAATCCAGCGAAGGAACTGAAGGTGTACTACTTCGAGAAAGAGACGGGAACTGTGCGGGACATCTCGAACCTAGACCCTGCTTCTGAGCATCCCTTTGAAGCAGGCTGGGGCGGCCTAACTGAGTCCACTGGGCACACAGGCAATCTCGTTGCACAAGCAGTGGCAAATGGCAAAGCCCTCTCGTAAAAGCTCCCCCCAGGGAGTAGCCTCTCGCTTTCAGCAGGCAGTGAGAGCTACGCCAGCCCTCGCTTCAGCCTACTATCCAGGGTTGAAGGCAATCGCGTCTGCCGACAGGAAACGGATCACCTGTTGCCACCCAGCGAAACTTACGGGGAGCGTTCACGTTGACGCAGCCTTCAAGCAAGCAATGCCGTCTGCGCCGCGCTGGGATTATGCCATCGGTTACAGCGATCAAACAAACCAGGAGCGGATTGTGTGGGTGGAAGTTCATCCTGCCACAAGCGGGCGCAATCTCGATGAGATGGTCAGGAAGCTCGATTGGCTGGCTGATTGGTTGAGGCGCAAAGCGTGGGCGATGAACTACGGGCCACGTCGCACGGTATGGGTAGCTAGCGGCAAAATCAGGTTCTCGAAAGGCGATCCGAAACTGGGCGCGCTCAATCAGCGCGGCCTCGAATTTGCCAGCAGCCATCTGGCGCTTTGAACATGCCATCAACACAAACAATGCGCACGCGCATCTCCCCACGCCACGCACTCCCCCTCATCCTGTTCGCTTACTTCATCGCCGGCGCGCTCTACGCAACCAGCGCGCCGTTCCTGGAAGTCTCGGACGAGGTGCGGCATTACGCCATGGTCGAGCACCTGGCGCAGGGCAACGGGCTGCCGATCCAGGATGAGGCGCTGAACCAGCGCATCCTGGACGAAGAGCGCCAGGCGCGCCGACCACTGACCTACTACGCGCAGGAGGGCAGCCAACCGCCGCTGTATTACGCGCTGATGGCGCTGGTCGCGCTGCCCTTTGATCGCAGCGACCACGCCGAGCGGGTCTGGCCCAACCCACACGCCAAGCTGGGGCGCGCCGATGCGACGAACAATTGGAACCAGTTGATTCACGCGCCGGCGGAGGAAGCCTTTCCCTGGCGCGGCACGGTGCTGGTCGTGATGTTGATGCGATTCATCGGGGTGGCGCTTGGCGCAGTGACGGTCGCCGGCTGCTACGCACTGGGGCAGATGCTGGGCGGACCGGCGATCGGCGCGCTGGCCGCGGCGTTGGTCGCCTTCAACCCGATGTTCGTGCACATCATGGCCTCGGTCAACAACGACACGCTGGCAACCACGCTCTCGACGCTGGCGCTGTGGCAGGGGGCGCGCCTGATCAAAGACAGCGCCGGCCTGCGCCGCGGCCTGCTGCTGGGGACGCTCCTGGGCAGCGCAGCGCTGACCAAGGCATCGGGATTGGCGCTCGTCTTGGTCGTGCCGACGTTCGTCCTGCTCGCCTGGCTGTGGCAGGCGCGCGCGGCGAGGCTGCCGCTGCGCGCCATGCTGCGGCAGTTGGCCGGCCTGGGGGCAGCAACGTGGCTACCCGCCGCGCTGATCGCCGGCTGGTGGTATGGGCGCAACCAGTTGCTCTATGGCGAGTTCACCGGCACCAGCATGATGGCGCGCATCGCCGGCGCGCGCGAGGCGCTCCCGTCCTGGCAGGCCCTGCTGGGCGAATGGGATGGCTTCTACAAGGCGTTCTGGGGCCTGTTCGGCGCGGTCAATATCCCAATGGACGAGTGGATCTACGACGCGCTGGAAGGGTTGCTCGTTGCGATCGGCAGTGGGCTGCTGATAATCGCCGCGCGCTGGCTCAGCCGGCGCGGATGGCGGTCGGATATGAACGCCCAGGCGTGGATCGCGCTGATGCTCTTCGCTGCCTTCGTCGTCGCGTTGGCCGCGCTGGCCCGCTGGACCTCGCTGACGCTGGCCAGCCAGGGCCGGCTGCTCTTCCC
>DAOTYZ010000376.1:0-9565 GCA_034434555.1 Candidatus Roseilinea sp. | reverse complement strand
GGCGCGGAGCAACTGCGGGCTGCTCCGCTCGTCCCACTCCACGATAAACAAGCCCTCGCGCTGCTCACTGCTGTAAGTGCCGATGTATGCGCGCAGCCGGGTCATCTTCATAAAAAGACAGCGATCCTGGCTTTAGGGCCAGGATCGCAGCATGCCCAGGACAGGATTTGAACCTGCAAGCCTTTCGGCACTACCCCCTCAAGATAGCGTGTCTGCCAATTCCACCACCTGGGCGTAGTGTGTAATTATAATCCGCTTTCACATCCTGCGGGGGAGGCCAGTGGCTTCTGCTGCCCCGCCCGATGAGAAGCGAACACATGCGTTGGATCCGAAACGCTCACCTCTCATATCTGCCTCATGCCAACTTCGCGATGAAACGCTCACCCATCCTGCGCTGGCTGTTGGCGGGATTATTGGCCGGCGCAACGTGGGTCACCTTGCCCGCCGGAGCGCTCACCCCAGCACCGCCGGACGTGCCCGCCACTGCGCCAACGCCCATCCCAACCCCGCTGCCGACGGAGGCGCCGACGATTATTCCAACCCTCCCACCGCCTACCGACGAGCCGGGTCAGGAGACGACGCCGAGCGCCACGTCCACGCCAAAGCCAACCATCCTGCCGCCGGCGCCGCGGGTGGTCCTACCGCCCGGCACGTTCAACGTCGCACTGCTGGGCGTAGATAGCCGCCCAACGCGCAACTTCAAGAACACCGATGTCATCATCATCGCCAGCGTCAACCTCGATGTGCCGGCGATCACGCTGCTCTCCATCCCGCGTGACACGCCAGCCTACTTGCCGAACGTCGGCATGGCGAAGATCAACCAGGCCTACGCCGTCGGCGGGCCAGACCTCTTCAAACAGACCATTCGCTACAACCTGGGGCTGGAGATCGATCACTACGCGACGGTGAACTTTGCCGGCCTGGTGCGGGCAGTGGATGTCCTAGGCGGCGTTGACGTGCTCGTCACTTGCCCCTTGCAACACACCTTCCCGCGCGACCCGTACTACATCGGCGGCAGCGTGGTGGCCAAAGATTACGTGGACACCTTCACGGGCGAGGTATGGCCGGCCGGATCGCGCGTGCCCCTGCTGCGCATCGTGCTGCCCAAGCCAGGGGTGTATCGCATGAACGGCCTGCAGGCGCTGGCCTACGTGCGGGCGCGCTTCGACATCCCTGGCGGGGATATTGACCGTGGCCGGCGCGAACAGCGCATGGTGCGCGCGCTGTTGGCCAAAATCCGGCAGGTCGGCTCGCTCACCAAGCTGACCGAGCTGTACAACGCCGTGCGCACTGAGGTGGAGACCGACCTCAGCCTCGAGGCCATCTTGCGCTACGCGCAGGTGATAGACAAGCTCGGCGACGCCGTCGTGCGCAGTTTTTACCTGGCCGGCGACGATGACGCAGGCGCAGCGCTGGAGGGCGTGCCGAGAAACCGATGGAATCGCTACGAGTACGTCCAGAAGGCGCTCAACGTCGCGCTGAATCAGCGCGCCAACGAGGGCATCCCCGTGGCTGTGCTGGACGGCACGGGCGACCCCGGCTTCGCACTGGTGGCCGCCGACCGCCTGAAGGAGGTGGGGTTCACCGTGACCGAGATTCGCCCGGCAGACCGGCCGTTTACCCGCACGGTCGTCCTCGATCACACCACGTCGGAGAAGGGCAACGGCCTGGACGTGCTCCTGCGCGGCTTTAAGCTGAGCAAGGCCAACGTCGTCCGCAGCCCAGCCGCGCGCGGCCCGCGCTTCACCGTCATCGTCGGCCCGGATTTCAACACCTGCTACTACGCCCCTTCGCTTCAGGCGGCCGGCAGCCAGCCGATCGAAGTGCAGCCCCCGCGACCGTTGCCGACGACGATGGCGCCGCTCGCTCGATCGGTCGTTGTCACAGATGTCGAGTCGCTCAGACAGGCGGTGACTGCCTCTTTAAGCCAGACGGTGACCGCCACAGCGCTGCTGGAGGGCGGCGCGCTGCCGACGGGCACGCTGAGCCAGACGGTGTTTGTTGTCTCGGCCAGCGGGGGCGCTGCTGCCTATAGCGCGCCCAACCCGCGCGCGCGCATCTTGGGCCGGCTGAATCGCGGCGCCGAGGTGCAGGCGCTGGGCCGCAGCCTGGACGGCGCGTGGGTGCAATTCCAGATGCCGCGCACCGGCCGGCTGGCCTGGGTGAGCCGCGATGCGCTCCAACCCAAGGCTGACCAGCGAACAGACAGCGCAGCCACGCCGCAGCCGGTGGGCGAAGCGCCGCGGGTCGTCGTCCGCGTCGGCAGCAACGTAAACGTGCGCAGCGGGCCAGGGACGAGGTTCAGCGTCATCGGCGCGCTGCGCCCGACCCAATCCGCGCCGTTGATCGGGCGCAGCACGGATAGCCAGTGGTGGCAGATCGAGTTCGGCGCGCGCGCCGGCTGGGTAGCCGCCCGCAACGTGCTGGTGAGGGGCGATGCCTCGCGCGTGCCGGTCGTTGCGCCGTAGGTCAGCGCGGCACCAGGTCGGTCTCTGCGCTCAAAGTGCGCACGAACGCCGCGATGAGCCTCACGGCGTGTCCGACGTCCTCCAGCGCGATCATCTCATTCGGCGAGTGCATGTAGCGGTTGGGGATTGAGATGATGCCGGTGGCCACGCCGCCGCGCGAGAGGTGAATGGCGTCCGCGTCTGTGCCGGTCGCGCGCGGGCTGGCCTCCACGACGTAGGGAATGCCCTCGCGCTCGGCCAGGCTCACCAGCATGTCAAACACCACCGGGCTGCCCGCCGAACCGCGCGAGATCACCGGCCCACCGCCCAGCTTGACCTCCCCAGCCTGTCGTTTGTTGGCGTCCGGATGGTCGGTGGCGTGGGTCACGTCCACGACGATCGCCACCTGTGGGTCGAAGGAGAACGCCGAGGTGCGCGCGCCGGCGAAGGTGATCTCCTCCTGCACCGTGGCGACGGCGGCCACGGTTGCCGTGGGTCTCGCGCGCGCCAGCTCGCGCAGCGCTTCCAGGACGGTGAACGCGCCAATGCGGTTGTCAATGCTGCGCGAGACGATCCGCCCATTGGGGAACTCGTAGACCGGCGCGTCAATCACGCCCACTGCGCCTACGCGCACCTGGGCCAGGGCTTCCTCGCGATTTTTGGCCCCGATGTCAATCCACAGGTCCTCGACCTTGCTGGCTCGCTCGCGCTCGTCGGCCTTCAGTAGGTGAACGGCCTTTTTGCCGATCACGCCGATCACCTCGCCTTGCTTGCCCAACAGGCGCACCCGCTGTCCGACCAGCACCTGGGCATCCCAGCCGCCGACCGGCGCGAACCACAGGAAGCCTTCGCTGTCAATGTGGGTGATCATCAGGCCGATTTCGTCAATGTGGCCGGCCAGCAGCACGCGCGGCAGTGCGCCCTTTAACACAGCGTAGGTGTTGCCGCGCACGTCGGTGTGCACTTCGTCCGCGAAGGTCTGCGCCTCGTTTCGCCATACGCGCGCAGCGCGCACTTCGTCGCCCGATGGTCCAGGTGCGCTGAGGAGTTGTTTGAGAAAGTGGATCGCATGGTCGTCCATATCGTCGGATTATCTTAGAATTCGCGCTGCGTGAAAGCGAGATTGCTGGGGCTATGCACAGCGGCCGTCATGTTGAGCGCCTGCGGCGCCTCGCCGACCCATTCGGCGCGCCCGACCTTGCCTGTCTCCAAACCAGCGGCTGCCGCCGAGGTTGACCTGGACGCCCTGCCGATCCTGCCGGAGATCACGCCGGCGATGGCCGAGGCGCTGCGCGCGGTCTATCGGGCCGGTCAAGCGCGGGGCAATCAGCCGCGCGCGTTGGCTAAGCTCGGCGACTGCATGACCGACAACCCCTACTTCCTTGTCCCGCTCAGCGCCGGCCGCTTCGAGCTGGGGGAATACAGCGGGTTGAAACCGGTCATCGAGCACTTTCGAGGCGCGCCGGCCCGCGCGCATGGCGGGCGGCCCTGGGACGCCGACGCATTCACCACGCCGGGGCTGGCCGCCGCCGGCGGCTTCAACGTCGCTGGCCCGCTCGACCCCACCTGGGCGAACCCTGAGTGGTGCCGCGCGGACGAATCGCCGCTGGCCTGCGAGCTGCGCGTCTCGCGGCCGGCCTTCGCCATCGTCATGTTCGGCACGAACGACGTGAACACCACCGACCCGGCCAGCTACGACTTCTACCTGCGCACCATCATCAGCCAGACGCTGGACGCCGGCGTCGTGCCGATCTTAAGCACATTCCCCACCCGGCCGGAGAACCCGGTCAAATCGCGCCAGCTCAACCAGATCGTCGCCCGCGTGGCACAAGATTACCAAGTGCCCCTGCTGAACCTAAACCGCGCGCTGGCCGACCTGCCCAATCAAGGCATTGACCCCGAAGACCCTACGCACCTCAGCCTGCCGCCCGACGGGCGCGCGGACGTCTTCACCGGCGAACATCTGCGTTACGGCGCGACGATGCGCAACCTGCTGACGCTCCAAGCGCTGGACCGCGTTTTGCGGGCGCTGGGCGCGCTGCGCTAGCGATAGCCGCACATCCGCCACTCGCCGGCCTCGGCCACCAACCGAAACTGCCGCTCGGCCAGGTCGAACTCGCGGCGCTCACCGTCATAGCTGGTGACGATCTTGCCGGCGCAGGCGACGAACACCGTGTCTCCTTGGGGTTCGCTGGCTTGGCAGCGCAGCCCTTCCAGCGCCGGGCTGCGCCCCTGGATCGAGGTGGCCTCCAGCCGCGCGTTGGCTTCCCAGGCCGCGCACGAGAGCGCGATCATGCGGTTGACGTCGCCCTCAACGCGCGCCTGAAGGTAGCGCTCCACTTTCCTGGCTGGGTCGCCGAGGATTCCGCCTCCACAAGCGACCGATAGCCCTACAACAACACCCAGCGCTAACCAGCGGTGCATCTTTGCGATCGGCATGGCCGACATCGTATCATTCGTGTGCATGGGGGCATCTTTGGGTAAGCGACAGCAATGCCGTTGCCCACCCTCTGCTACTTTCGCTGGTTGGCAACCCGCAGGCGGTTGACCCTCTTCGTGAACGCATGTGTTGGGGGTGCGTAGGTGCATCCCCATCTGCGCGTTCGCTAGAATGCCGGCATGCAGGCGGGTGCGCTCCAACGCGCAGCAGCACTATTTGCTTTGTTGGCCATGGCCGGCCTGGGGATGATCGCCATCGCCTGGCTGCGTCCAGCACAGCCGGCCCGTCCACCCGTCGGCCAAGTGGCAGTGACGATCTACCCAACCGCGCCTCTGCCGGCGACGCAGCCGCCGGCGCAGCCGGCCATCGCAGCCGCCGAGCTGCCCATGCCTGTGGCAACTCCTACCGCGCGCGTCACCCAATACGTCGTGCAGCCGAACGACACGCTGTGGGACATCGCCATCCGCTTTGGCTTTGGCACGCTGGACGCGCTGATCGCAGCCAATCCGGGCATCAATCCTGATTTCCTCTCGATTGGCCAGGTCCTCAACATTCCCGGGGCCGACTTCGTCCCGCCGCCGCGCCCTCAGCCGACGGCGCCGCCGCTCCTCCCCCTGCCGCCGGCAGCGCCGGCAAACTACGTCATCGGCCGGGTGCTGCCCGACGCCGGTGGTTTGCGCTTGCGCAGCGGCCCCAGCTACGACAGCCGCGTCATCACTCGCCTGGGGCCAAACACCGAGCTGAAGGTCTTTGGGCCGGTGGCCGGGCAGAGCTGGCTTAAGGTGGTGACGCCCAACGGGACAGAAGGCTACGTGGACGCCCGCTACGTAAGCATCGGCAGCGGGGTCGCGTTGCCCACGCCGCCGCCGGGCGCTGCCCAAGCAGCCACACCGACGCCGATCGCCGTCGGCCCGCTGGAATACCCGTATTTATCCGACCTCTCGCCGCGCGTCTTTCAGATCTTCCAGGCCGGCCAAGCGCGCGGCAACCGCGCTAACGCATTTGCCGTGGTCGGCGATAGCAACTCGCAGCATCCGGCCTTCCTGAAGCCGTTTAGCCAGGGCAACTACAACCTGGGGAGTTACGTTTACTTACAGGCCACAGTGGACTTCTTTCGAGAGTCGTTCGGCCATGAGAGCGTCGCTGCTGCCGGCGGGTTCAACACGGCCAAGGTGCTCGACCCGGCGCACGCGCCGCCTGGTTGCAACGGGCTTTCGCCGCTGGAGTGCGAATACAACCGGGTGCGCCCCAGCATTGCGCTGATTTTGCTCGGCACGGGCGACCAGCATAGCTGGCGGGACTTTGAAGCCAACTACCGGCGCATCGTGGAGATCACGATCAACGCCGGCGTGATCCCGGTGCTGATCACCAAAGCCGATGACCTGGAGGCGACCGAGGGCGGCGCGCCCTACGGCTATATCAACAGCAAGATCGCCCAGATCGCCAGGGAATATCAGGTGCCGTTGCTCAACCTGCGCCAGGTGGTGGTGCGGTTGCCTGGCCGCGGGATGCTGTGGGACGGCTTTCACTACAACTATCCCGAAGATGAGCGCAGCGCCTGGTTCACGCCGGAGTATCTTCAATACGGCTACAACCAGCGCAACCTCACCGCGCTCCAGGTCCTGGATGTGCTGCGGCGCAGGGTGATCCAGGCGACGAATTAGCGCTCACCCACGATGGCGGCCAGCGTCTGTAGGGTGGTGAGGATGCGGCGGTCTTTGCCAGCTTCGCTCAGGTGAAAGTCTTTATCGCCCTCGTCCACCAGCCCGAAGTTGGGCAGTTCGCGCGTGGCCGCCCAAAAATCCAACAACGGGACCTGATACTCCTGCGCCAGCTTGCGAATGACGGCGTTGATGTGGCCAGGCGGCGCGCCGGAGGCTGTCTCAATGTCATCTGCTTTGGTCATCAGCACGGGTAACACGCCCTTGCCGAGCGCGTGCTCGATCAGCGGGCGATAGTGCGCCTCAAACGACTGCCAGGTGTATTGCTCTTGCGTGCCTAGAGCGATGAACACGATGCTGGCCCGCGAGACCCACAGTTCGCACTCGAATGGGCCTTGTGCGGTGCCGCACAGCGCGCCATCGGCCCAGGTCGGATCCATCATTGAGTGCGCGCCGAACCCGCCTTGGGCAGCCAGGCTGACCCGGCCGAACGAGCGCTCAAAGCGCCGCACGATCGCTTGCAGGCGTGGCTCAAGGGTGCTGGCATCGAACTGGCCGCCGGCCAGCCGACGCAGATAGACCGATGGCTGGGCGTTGCAATCGCCAACCACGGTGAAAGTGTTCAAGTCCTTGCCGAGGCGCGGGCTGTTCAGCCAGATCGCGCGCTGCTGGGGCGTGATGCGCGGGATCCAGGCTGGCCAGGGCGTCGCCGGCGCGCGCGGCGACGGCGCCCGCCGCGCTGGCGTGACAGCCGGCGTGATCACCGGCGCAGCCTCCAGGCTGCTGGAATACAGCACGCCCAAGTCGGCGAACAGCCAGGTGCCGCCGGACTTCTGGCCCGGCACCACCAGTTGCCACCAGGCGTTGTCGGCTGTGCGCGCCAGCACGTCGTAGAACTGCCCTTTGGCCACCGGCAGCGTCCTAGATGCCGTCAAGCTCGGCCCGCGGCGCAGCCAGGCGTTGTCAACGACGATGGTGATCTTGGGCGGTGACTGCGCCTTGCTCGGCGAGGTGAGCATCAGCAGCACCCCTAAGCCAGCAGCGATCGCGATCAGGCGTTGGCTTATCGTTCGCGCGTTTGCCATGGTCTCTCTCGGGCGGTCGGCGTAGGCCGAGGCGTTTGTGTGGGCTTGGGCACGCTCGGCGTTGGGGTCACCGTCGCCCGCCGTCCAGCGGGCGCGTGCGTGGGAAAGGCCGTCGCTGCCTTGTTCGGCGTCGCCTTTGGAAACTGAGCGAGCGTGCGCAGGGTCAGCCAGATCTTGGCATCGGCGCCGGCGGCGCTCAGGTGAAATGGATCAATTTGCTGGAGTTTATCGTTGCGCTCGATCACCAACCCACCGTCCGGCAATTGCCTGGCGGCCAAGGCCAGGTCAATCACTGGCACGCTGTAGCGGGCGCCGAGCTGGCGGATGACGGTGTTAATGTAGTCGGCTGGTGCGCCGCCTTGGCGCGCTTCCAGCTCGTCGGCCTTGGTCATCAACAGCGGCACGACCTGGCTGGCCAACGCGCGTTCGATGATGGCCGCGTAGTGCCGCTCAAAGTCGCGCCAGGTGAACGTGTCGCCCGTGCCCAGGGAGATGATCAATAAGCTGGCGTTGGACAGCCGCAGCTCGCAATCCAGCGGCCCTTCGTTCCTCTCACACTGTTTAGGGTCGGCCCAGGTCGGGTCAAGCGCCATCGTCACGTTGAAGCTGCCGCTGGTGGCCAGGCTCACGCGCCTGAACGAGGGTGCGAACGCCAGCGCAACCCGGCGCAGGTCAGGGTATGGCGTCAAGTCGAACCCGCCGCCGTCCAGCCGGCCAAAGTAGACGGGGTGCTCTGAGTTGCAGTCGCCCAGCACAGTGACCATATCTGGCGCACGGCCGGCCCGCACGGCGTCCAGGTAGCGCTGCTGGATGGCTTTGCTCACAACCGGCACGCCGGGCAACTGTAAGGCGCGCGCCAGCGGCGCGGGCGGTATCTGGTCCGCGAAGGGGAGCTGCGTAATGTCCATGCCATCGGCAAAGCGCACCGCTGCGCGACTGACCCAGGCGCGCGTGCTGCCAAAGGGCACCAGCACCCAGGCGCTGCTCTCATCCCTGGCCAGCGCAGCGTGACATTGGAACTTCAACATCCGCCCGATCTTTGGGGATGCCCAGTTGCTATCACGATAGGCAAAGACGCCGTCCACATCCACCATGACCTGCGGCTGGGGGGAGTTGTCGCAGAGGAAGTCAATGGCGAAAGCCGGCCCAGCCTGGCTGGCGATCAGCACGAGTGCACAGGTCATGCACGCGAGCCGGCGCGCGATCCGTCCGCCTCGCATCCTCATCACCACGGTGACTATACCAAACGTACGCCCTCTTGACGGGGAGTGTTCCAATTCGGAATGAAAGGCTACGTCGTCGGGCACACGCCTTGGTCATCCACAAGCGCATCGCTCATGTCATCGCTGCGAAGTAAGCCAAGGATCGCGCAGGTCGGTGATGCTTGGCGTATTGAGCGCACCGGGGTCATCAGCACCCTGCCCACCCTGTCATGCTGAGTAGCAGGGGCGGTTCGCAAACCGCCCCTGCGCGCCGGACTGAAGCGCTGCGGGGGCGCTGAGGCAAGGGGTTGGGTGACTTCGCGGTGTTTTGGTTGGGCGGGATTTCAGATGCTTCGCTTCGCTCAGCATGACAGTAGTATGAGTGACTTCGCAGGGCTTCGGTCGGGCGGGATTTTGGATGCTTCGCGCTGGCATGACAGACTGATATGGCGAGCTGAACGAAATGCTCCTGTGTAAATCCGAACTCGCGTTTCATTATGTTCTACGCGCTTGTATCTGGAAGTCTTTCTAACTTGTGGGTAATGCTAAGGCCTTTAAACGAGGTGCATTCGCGCGCACGATAGAACGTGAGCTGGGCGAAGAAGGGGAAGCTATGCTTCCCCCTTTCAGTAACGAATTCGCCAGCTTATCCCTGCATCGGCGCAAAAGATCACTCGATCACCAGCTCGCCATCGCGGGCATCCACGCGAATCACATCGCCCTCTCGGTA
>DAOTYZ010000375.1:0-2316 GCA_034434555.1 Candidatus Roseilinea sp. | reverse complement strand
CGCGCAAGAGCATCGCCGCGCCGGCCTTCGGCACGCGGGAGTTGGTGGCCGGCAACGTCGCCGAAGCCGCGATCGCTGCGTGCACCGAGGCCAGCCGGATGCCGGGCACGAAGCTCGTCGCGGCCATCTCGCTCTGCGTGGCCGAGACCGCCGGCCTGACCGAGGAGATGTTGCCCCCGCAGATCAACGGCGTGGACGTGATCCTGGTGCGCGTGCCGGCCTACGCCATCCATTCGCACCCTGAGGCCAAGGACGTGGCGATCAACGCCATCCTCAAGCGTTACGCGCCGCCCAGGACGGAACTGACCGCCGACGGCGTGGAGAAGCCGCTGACCTACGACGGGGGCAATCAGGACGAGGAGGAGATGCGGCGCAAGGTGATCATGCTGGGCGAGGTCTTCCCCGCCGATCCTATCTCAGTAGATGCTGTGCTCAAGCGGCTGGGGAGCGGCCTGATAGCGACGCTGCCCTCGCGCAATCTGGATGACTATAAGCTTGCTCGGCGCGTGGGCGCGATCGCCGCCGTCCACCCGTTCTACGGCGGCAGCGTGGCGACGCTGCGCGCAGCCGGCGTGCCCATCATCAGCGGAGCGCCGGTTGGCCCAGAGGCCACTTACAACTGGATCAAGGCCATCGGCGCAGCGCTCAAGCTCGACCCAGCGCTGACCGAACACGTGGCCGCCGAGGAGCGCGAGAAATGCCAGGCCGTCATCGGCCAAGTGCCGCTGAAGGGCCGCATCTTGGTGTGCGGTTACGAGGGCAACGAGCTGCTGTACGCCCGCCTCCTGGTCGAGGCCGGCGCGGAGGTGCCCTATATCAGCACCAGCATTCAGAAATCCCTATACACGGCCGCTGACGAGGCATGGCTAAGAGCGCGCGGGACGCGCGAGATCGTCTACCAAAAGACGCTGGAGCAGGACATACGCGCACTCGATGCCTACAAGCCCGATCTGGTGCTCGGCACCACGCCGCTGAGCGCAGAGGCCAAAGCGCGCGGCATCCCGGCCATGTACTACACCAATATGCTCAGCGTGCGGCCGATGTTCCTGAGCGCGGGCTTGGCCGGCACCATTCAGCTCATCCGCGATGCGCTCGAACGCGCGCCGCGCTACGTCTGGATGCGCGAATTTTTTGAGGGGCCGATGCCGGCAGAGCCGCCTCCCAGCACCGTCAACACCATGGACTAGTCATACGCACTACGCACTACGGAATACGAAATACGAAATGCGTATTTCGTATTGCGTATTGCGTAGTGCGTATTCCGTATTGCGTAATTTGGTTGAACGAGGAGCGTTATGGCTGATGTGAGCATTTCTTCCGCTGGCAAGTCCCCTGCGCCGGTTGAGCTGATCCGCGACCTGGAAAGCACCAGTGGCTACTGGGCCGCGGTGTGGACGATGTGCACCATGCCCGACGTGCACCTCATCTGCGATGCGCCCATCGGCTGCTTTAACTTAGTGGCGACCGCTGTCCCGGACTATACCGATGCCATCCCGCACATTCACAACATCACCCCCAGCGTGATGCGCGAGCAAGAAGTGACCATGCTGGGCACCGCCGGCGCTGTGCGCAAGGCTGTGGAGGCCCTGCGTCAGGTCCACCCCGATAAGCAACTCATTGTGGTCAGCACCGCGGAGAGCGAGATGATCTCCTCCGACCATAGCGATTGGTTGAGCAAGCTCGACCCACCCATTCCGTTCTTCTGGAGCCGTTCGCTGGAGGGGGATGAGTGGGAGGGGCGGGATCGTGTCTTGCTTTGGCTATGGGAGCAATTCAGCGCGGGCTGCGCCTCGGCCGATGAAGACGCCGCGCGCGCCGATCGGCTGGTGAACATCATCGGCCCAACGTATGGCTGCTTTAACTCGCCCTCCGACCTCCACGAATTGAAGCGGCTGATCGCGGGCGCAGGCGGCAGGGTCAACCTGGTTTATCCCTTCGAAGCAACGCTCAAGGACACGCCGCGCCTGGCGGAGTCGGCAGTGAACGTCGTCATGTACCGCGAGTTTGGCGAGCCGTTGGCCCAGGCGCTGGGCAAGCCCTATCTCTTCGCCCCAATCGGTATCCAGGAGACGACGGCGTTCATCCGCCGGCTGGGCGAGCTGTTAGGCACACAGGCCCAGGCCGAGGCGTTCATCGAACGCGAGAAGCGCACCACGCTCCAGCCGCTGTGGGATCTCTGGCGCGGCCCACAGGGTGACTGGTTTGCGACGACGGATTTTGCCGTCGTCGCCGGACGGACGTATGCTGAAGGGCTGGTGCGCTTGTTGGCCGATGAGCTGGGCATGAAGCTGGCCTTCGCCAGCGGCCGCCCGCGCC
>DAOTYZ010000374.1:0-1690 GCA_034434555.1 Candidatus Roseilinea sp. | reverse complement strand
GCTGGCGCAGCGAACCAATCGAGTAGGGCACGTCCTGGATGAACTGTTCGTATGGTAGCCGGGCGAGCAGCGACCAGAGCTTTTGATTCTCGGAGAAGTGATAGGCATAGAGGTGGCGGAAGGCGTCGGCGTTCATCAGGCAAATCTTACTGCGCTGGGTGGAACTTGACAGCCGCGCGGACGTCTATAACAGCAAGACCCAAGGAGACTATAGACATGCGCGCAATTGCTCTGATTGCCCTCGTTGTGCCGCTGCTGGCTGCATGTGCGGCCGCGCCGGCAGCTTTCGATGCCGCGCCGATGCCGGCCCAGCCGCCGTTGCCTCAGGCCGAGTTTCGCGCTATGCCGACGGCTGCCCCCGTTGGACCCATCGAGGCCCAGCCGCGCCTGATCATCCGCACGGCGGACCTGACGCTGGTGGTGAAAGACACCCAGGAGGCTCTGGATGCGCTGACCCGCCTGGCCGGCGAGTTCGGCGGCTTCGTCGTCTCGTCTAGCGCGTCGCGCGTCGCCGAGAACGCGCTGGAAGGCAGCATCACGCTGCGCGTGGAGGCAGCGCGTTTTGACCAAGCCCTGGCGCGCATCCGCACGCTGGCCAGGGAGGTGCGCAGCGAAAGCGTGCGCGGCGAGGATGTCACCGCCGAATACGTGGACCTCGACGCGCGTTTGAGAAACCTGGAGGCGGCCGAGGCGCAACTCCAGCAGATCCTAAAGCAGGCGACCTCGACCGAGGACGTGCTGGCCGTCTATCGTGAGCTGACCAACCTGCGCAGTCAGATCGAGCAGGTGAAGGGGCGGATGAAGTATCTTTCACAGTCGGCGGCGTTGGCGACGATCACGGTCACGCTGATCCCCGACGCGCTCGCGCAGCCGATCCAGGTAGGGGGCTGGCAGCCAGCCGGCGTGCTCCGCGATGCCTTGCAAGCGCTGATCAGCGCCCTCCAGGGGCTGGCGACGATCGCGATCTGGCTGGTGATCGTCGTTGCACCGATGGCGCTCATCATCGCTGCGCCTATCCTGCTGATCATCCTGGCCATCCGCCGCCTGCGGCGCAGACCATCGCCTCAGGCGCAGCAGCCCGCGCCATGAACGCCGACCTTCGCGCTCAGCTCGACCTGCTTATCCAATCCGCGCTGAGGGCGGCAGATCCCGCCGCGTCCATCCACCGTCACCTGCGGCGCACAGATGAGACCCTCTGGGTGGACGGCGACGCATACGACCTGCGCGCGTGGGACGACGTGCGATTGATCGCCGCAGGCAAAGCGGCCGTGCCGATGGCGCAGGCGGTGATCGGGTTGCTTGCGGATCGCCTGACGCGTGTTGTCGTTGTGACCAAGCATGGCCATAGCGCGGGCGTGCGCTGGCCAGCGCTGAATGTCCCACTTACCCTTATCGAAGCCGGCCATCCGTTGCCCGATGTGCAAAGCCAAGCAGCCGGCGAGGTCGTCTGCGCAGCACTGCACAACACTTCGCCGCGCACGCTCATCATCGTCTGCGTCAGCGGGGGTGCATCGGCGCTGCTCGTCGCACCCCATGCGGGCATCTCGCTGGCCGCGTTGCGCGCGGTGAACGAGGCGCTGCTGCGCAGCGGCCTGGACATTCGTGAGATGAACGCCGTCCGCGCCCGGCTGGACCGCCTGAAAGGCGGTGGGCTAGTCCGCTTGGCGCAGCCGGCGCGCGTGCTCGCCCT
>DAOTYZ010000373.1:0-2929 GCA_034434555.1 Candidatus Roseilinea sp. | reverse complement strand
AGGGTGGCACGCCGCCCAACATCGCCCAGGCTTATCAGAACCAGGCCTCGTTCTACCGCTTGGACGGCAACGTGATTGACCTTTCGCCATACATTCAGAGCGCCAAGTATGGCCTTAGCCAGGCGGAGATTGATGACTATTACCCATTCTTCTTGGAGAGCGACAAGAATCCGCAGTTCCCCGGCGAGGTGCTGGGCTGGCCGACCAGCCGCTCGGCTGCCGTGCTCTACGTCAACTTGGACTGGCTGAAGGAGCTGGGCGCCAATGAACCACCCAAGACGCTCGCGGAATTCGAGGAGCTGGCTTGCAAAGCATCTGACCCGGCCAATGAGCGCTACGGGCTGGCTTGGCAAAATGACATCAGCAACTTCGCAGCCTTGGTGTTCGCCAACGGCGGTCGCATCCTGAGCGAAGACGCGCAGAGCTACGTGTTCAACAGCGAAGCCGGCGTGGAATCACTCGCGTTGCTCAAGCGGCTGTTCGAGAACAAGTGCGCAGTGGAGATCCCCAGCGCCGAGCGCTTTGGCGAGCAGACGCGCTTCGCGGCCCAGAAGGTGCTGTTCGTCATGGCCAGCAGCACCGGCCTGCCGTTCTACGCTGACGCTGTCGCAAAGGCTGAGAAGCCCTTCCGCTGGACCTACGTGATGTTCCCGCAGAAGGACTCAGCTAATCCCGTTGTGGACATCTACGGCGCGTCCTGGTCGGTCTTCAAGGGCACGCCGGAGCAGCAGTTGGCTTCCTGGCTGTTCCTGAAGGCGTTCACCGAGCCGGAGAACATCGCTCAGTGGGCCGTCGCCTCTGGATACATGGCGGTCCGCAAGAGCGCTGCGCCGACGGCGATTGAAGCGGTGAAGAAGAACGAGCGCTATGCGAAGTTCCCAGAAGCAGCAGAAGCCTATATCCGCTTGTATGACATGGTGGCCTTCGGCGCAGTGGAAGCGCCCGTGGCCGGCTATGACCCAGTGCGCAAGTTGATGAGCGAGATAGTCGCCAACGTCGCGATCAAGGGCGAAGGCGATATCAAAGCGGCCCTCGATGAAGCGGTGGCAAAGGCTAACGAGGTGCTGAAGGAGAACGCGCCCAAGGGCTACTAAACACCTTTGGCGATCAGAGGATGTGAGCAGGGCTGCTGTTAACTCGGCAGCCCTTTTCATTTCCGGCGTCGTCCGCGCCCGTCAAGAGGCCACTACGCGCAGGATCGCCGCATCGTCTGGGTAGTCGCCGGCGTGCCGGCTGTAATAGGCAAACGTCACACGTCCGTCCGGCGCGATCACAAACACCCCCGGCATTTGAAACGGATCGCCCACTGGCTTGCCGATTGGCAGCCCTTCAAACCTGCCCTCGAGGGTCACTTGTACCCCCTTTAGCCACACCGCCGGTCCAAAGAGTTGTTCATTTGTGCCGCGCGTGAGACCAAACGCATGATATGAGGCCGCTTCTGGGTCGCAGAAGCAGAGCAACCCTGGCGCGCGCTCGCCGCAAAAGCGTTCGGTCTCCGCCGGCTTGCCCATCGTCACTACGACGACCTGTGCGCCGGCAGCTTCAATCTGTGGATTCAGCTTGGCCAGCCTGGCCAGCTCCGAGCGACAGAATACTCAACCAAAATGGCGCAGGAACACCAGCAAGATCGGCCCCTGGCACAGAAGGTCGCTGAGCGTGACCGTCTCGCCGGTGGTCCGGGCCAGGGTGATGTTCGGTGCTGGATCGCCGACCTGCAGCCGGCGTGGATGGTCAATTTGTGACATGGTTATATCTTACAGGGCGCATCACGATGCGCCCCTACTACTACTACCGGCGGCGCGTCCATGTGTCGTGTGCGTATTTTGTCGCACGCAATTCGGCGGCTGCGCGCAGCTCCTCTTCCGAAAGCGGCGCTGGTGTGAAACAGATGTTCAATACTTCGGCGAAGGCTTGCTGCCAGGCGGCGGCTGCCTCCTCCCAGGGGATGACGCGGTTGACCACCTCTTCGAGCGTGGCAGCGTGGGCGCGCACGCGCTCCGGCGCCGGCGCATCGAGCAAATAATCACAGATGCGGGCGATGTCGCCGTGCAGCGGCAGGCTGCCATGCTGGAGCACGCCGTCTAGGCGGCGCCACTGCGCGCTGCCCACCAGCTTCTTGCCCGCGCCGACGACCTCGTAATCGCTGGGCGCCTCGAAGCACACAGGCCCCTTCGCCTTATCCTGGGGCGACACGCGGTCGGCGCGCGGATCGGGCACGCCGAGGATGGCCAAGGCGCGCAGGATCGCGCGGGCGATCCGGCAATAAGAGGTCATCACGTCGCCCTCGGCGATCGGGTGGTGAATGGGCAGGGCAATGCTATAGGTCAGCTCATTGGCGTGCAGGATGGCCAGCCCGCCGGTTGGTCGCCGCACGATGCCGATCCCGTCGGCAGCGCAGCGTGCTTCGTTCACTGATGCGATGCGCTGGGATTGACCCAGGCTGATGGCCGGCGGCTGCCAGGCATAGAAGCGCAGGGTGGGCGGCTGCCGGCCCGCACTCACCGCGCCCAAGATCGCCTCATCGCGGGCCATGTTGGTCGCGCCGTCGTGCGCGCCATCCAAGATCAGGCGAAACGCTTGTTGATCCATTGCGCTACTCCGCCTGCGCCAGCGCGATGAGCGTGCGGACGCCATAGCCCATCGCGCCTTTCACCAGGTAACCCTTGTTCTCAGGACTGAAAGTCATGCCGGCCATGTCCACGTGCGCCCAGGGGTATTCCCCCTCGCCCTGGACGAATCGGTATAGGAAGTAGGCGGAGGCACCAACGCCGCCTGTCCGCCCGCCGCTGTTCTTGATGTCGGCGACATCGCTTCTGATCTTGTCGCCGTATTCGCTATAGAGCGGCAAGCGCCACATCTTCTCGCCTTGCGCTTCAGCGGCCTTGAGCACGGCGGCGCACCAGTCTTCGTTGTTGCTGAAGACGCCGGC
>DAOTYZ010000372.1:0-4574 GCA_034434555.1 Candidatus Roseilinea sp. | reverse complement strand
CTTGGAGGAAGAACAATGTCCAAGAAAACGGATTCCACTCTCACGAAGATCAACGTACGTCCCCTTGCTGACCGCGTGGTCGTTGAGCCGATGGAGGAAGAAGAGGTCACGTTTGCCGGTGGCAAGTTGGTATTGCCGGAGACTGCGAAAGAGAAGCCGCAGAAGGGCACGGTTCTGGCCGTCGGCCCAGGTCGCAAAGACGACAGCGGCAAGCTCATCCCGATGGACGTTAAGGAAGGCGATGTGGTGCTGTATGCCAAGTATGCCGGCACAGAGATCAAGCTGGATGGCAAAAAGTACCTCATCCTCAAGGAAAGCGACATTCTCGCAATCATGGAGTAATCGCGTATTTGGCGCATAGCGTCCTCAAATCACATCACTAGGAGAGGAGAAACACCTATGGCAAAGCAACTGGTCTTTAATGAAGAAGCACGCCGCAGCCTGAAGCGCGGTGTGGACATTCTGGCGAACGCAGTGGCAACCACCCTCGGCCCCAAGGGGCGCAACGTGGCGTTGGACAAGAAGTATGGCGCGCCAACGGTAACGCACGACGGCGTGACCGTGGCCAAGGAGATCGAGCTGGCCGACCCGTTTGAGAATATGGGCGCTCAGCTCCTCAAAGAAGCTGCCACCAAGACAAACGACATCGCCGGCGACGGCACCACCACGGCCACGGTTCTGGCCCAGATCATCGTCAACGAGGGGTTGAAGAACGTGGCAGCCGGCGCAAACCCAATGCTGATCAAGCGCGGCATTGAGCGCGGCGTCGAGGCGGTCGTGGAACACATCAAGAACATGGCCGTCGAGGTCAACAAGAAGGACCAGATCGCGCAAGTCGCCACCATCAGCGCCCAGGACGCCGAGATCGGCAACTTGATCGCTGAGGTGATGGACAAGGTCGGTAAGGACGGCGTCATCACCGTCGAAGAGAGCAAGTCGCTCAACTTCGAGACCGAATACGTGGAGGGCATGCAGTTCGACCGGGGCTACATCTCGCCGTACTTCATCACCAACCCGGAGCGCATGGAGGCCGAGATCAACGAGCCTTACATCCTGATCCACGACAAGAAGATCAGCGCCGCAGCCGACCTGATCCCGCTCCTGGAGAAGCTGGTTCAGCGCGGCAAGCGCGACCTGGTGATCATCGCCGAGGACGTGGACGGTGAGGCGCTGGCCACGCTGGTGCTGAACAAGCTGCGCGGCATGCTTAACGTGCTGGCGGTCAAGGCGCCCGGCTTTGGCGATCGCCGCAAAGCCATGTTGCAGGACATCGCCATCCTCACCGGCGGCCAGGTGATCACCGAGGAGATGGGCCGCAAGCTGGAGGGCGTGACGATCGAGGACCTGGGCCGCGCTGACCGCGTGGTGAGCACCAAGGACGACACCACCATCATCGGCGGGCGCGGCGATGAGAAGCGCATCAAGGCGCGCATCGAAGAGATCCGCGTCGAGATCGAGAAGAGCACCAGCGACTACGACAAGGAGAAGCTGAACGAGCGTCTGGCCAAGCTGGCCGGCGGCGTGGCCGTTATTCGCGTCGGCGCAGCCACCGAGACCGAGCTGAAGGAGAAGAAGCACCGCGTGGAGGACGCGCTCTCGGCAACCCGCGCGGCGGTCGAAGAGGGCATCGTGCCCGGCGGTGGCGTGGCCCTGCTGCAGGCCATCAGCGCCCTGGAGAACATCAAGATGGAGCAGGAGGATGAGCAGGTCGGCATCAACATCCTGCGCCGCGCGCTGGAAGAGCCGATCCGCCGCATCGTGGCCAACGCCGGCATGGATGGCAGCGTGGTCGTGCAACAGGTGCGCGCCATGAGCAAGGACAAGGACAAGAAGTTCTTCGGCTACGACGTCATCGCCGGCGAATACGTGGACATGCTCAAGGCGGGCATCATTGACCCGGCCAAGGTCACCCGCGGCGCGCTGCAGAACGCTGCCTCGATCGCCAGCATGATCCTCACCACCGAGGCGCTGGTGACCGACATTCCGGAGAAGGAGAAGGCGGCCAAGTCAACGCCGGACGCCGGCGGCGACTTCTAAACGCAGCACACAAAAGGCGCAGGGAGATCCCCTGCGCCTTTTTGTTTTTACGCGCCCGATGACTGGGCGCGCCGCCAAGCTTCATATTCTTCGCGCGCGTCCTCGCGCAGCGGATAATATTTGCGCAGATCGCCCCCCTCGGCCAGCTTGATGCGCGAGAACTCCTCCCACTCGCGGTGCTCCATCGCTCGTTTCAACAGCTCCGGAGCGAGCTTGACCGGCACCACAACCACCCCATCATCGTCGGCGATGATGATGTCGCCGGGCATCACCAGCACATTGTTCATGGCGATCGGCACGTTGACCGCAAAGGGCATTAGATTGGTTTGGGTATGAAAGTTCGGCGTGACCCCGCGGATCCATAGCGGCAGGTCAAGCTTTTGCACATTCGGGTAGTCGCGGATACAGCCGTCAATCACCACGCCGGCTCCGCCTCGCCCTTTGAAATAAGTCAACATCATCTCGCCGAAGATGCCGCTGCTCATGTCGCCGCGCGCGTCCACCACCACGATGTCCCCAGGCTGGGTGTGATAGAGGACGTGGCGGTGCAGTTGCAATTCGACGTTGTCATACTCGCTCTGGCCATACAGGTCCTCGCGCTTCGGCATCATCTGGAGCGTCAGGGCCGGCCCAACGGCGCGCTTGCCGTGATTCCAGGCCACCGGCCCGCGGATGTGCGGGTCGCGGATGCCCAGGCGCGCTAACTCGCCGGCGGCTGTCGCGGCGCCGATCTGCCGCAAGCCCTCGATGAGCGATTGGGGGGGACGGACGATATCGGGTGTCTCGATCATGCTGGGCACTATAGCTTAGCGCGGCGAGCCGGCAAGCGTCAATGCCACTTCGCGGCCCGTGCGCGCCGAATGCTCGATGGCCTCCAGAAGTCGAACGACCTGCAAGGCTTCTTCCATCCTCACCAGCAGCGGCCCCTCGCCGCGAATGGCGCGCACGAACGCTTGAACCGAGAGGATCCACGATCGCTCATCGGGATACGGCATAAGCGCCACATCACCGCCGACGACCTTGCCATCTTGAGCGCGATAGTGCTTCAACGCCAGCGCGTCATTGAACAAGCCGGTGCGATCCAATCCTCCTCGCGTGCCGAAGAGCGCCAGGCGATCCTCGGGCGGCGCAAAGGCCGCCCAGGTCACCAGGAGTTGTATTTGGCCTCCATCCTCCAGCGTGAGCACAGCGAACGCCGTGTCGTCCACGTCGAAGCGACCCTCAGCGGAGAAATCTGCGCCCCAACTGCCCAGCCCGACCTTCTGCGCGCCCAGCTCCCCGGAGAGAAACCCCTTCACCGCAACCACCGTTGGGAAGTCCAAAATGAACATCACCAAGTCCAGCATGTGAACGCCGATGTCGTAGAGCGCGCCGCCGCCGGCCATGGACTTGTCTGTAAACCAGCTCCCATAGCCAGGAATCCCCTGCTGGCGAATCCAGCGGGATTCAGCGAGATAAACGCGCCCCAATTGGCCAGAGGCGACGATATGGCGCATGGTCTGCGCGCTGCGGTCGAAGCGCATGTGCTGGTTGATGCTGAGCAGGCAGCCGTTCTGGCGGGCTGCTTGGATCATCGCCTCGGCGTCGGCGCTGGAGATGGCGATCGGCTTCTCGCACAGCACGTGCTTGCCGGCGTTTAAGGCGTCAATTGAGACGGGGGCGTGCAGGGCGTTCGGCAAGCCCACCGAGACGACATCAATCTCGGGACGCGCCAGCAGCTCCCGATAGTCGGTGAAGACAAGCGGGATGCCGAATTGCGCAGCCACCGTCTGGGCGCGGACCTGGTTCACGTCGCAAATCGCGACCACTTCCACGCCTGCGGCTTGGAAGCCGGGAATGTGCCCTCGCTGACCGATCGCGCCGGCGCCGATCACGCCAGCTCTGAGAATCTGCGTGCTCATGTCTTCTCCTATGTCTGCCCCAATATGTGCACGGCGTCAGTGTATCACCCCGCCAACCACGACCGTCGCTGCGCTAGCATGACAGTGAGGCAGGTGTTAGGTGACGCCGCAACGCTCGGCATGACAGGCTGGGATGGCTAGCGAGCAGCTTCGTGTGAACGCACCTGCGGCGTGCAATTTTGGCCGGCAGGCGTAAAATGAAGGCCAAGTTAGATCCCAATGAAGTAGGCCACCGGTAACCCTTATGGCATCTTCAACACGCCTCAAGATACGCAGCCACGAGCTGGAAGGACCCGCCCGCGCCCCGCACCGCGCATTCATGCGCGCAATGGGGCTAACTGATCAAGACCTGCGCCAACCTCTGGTGGGGGTAGCGCATACGTGGAACGAAGCCACCCCCTGCAACATGTCCATGAGCTTCCTGGCCCAGGAAGCCAAGCGCGGCATCTGTGAGCTGGGCGGCACGCCGCGCGAGTTCGTCAGCATCGCCGTCAGCGATGGCATCGCCATGGGCCATGAGGGCATGAAGGCGTCCCTGGTCAGCCGCGAGGTGATCGCCGACTCCATCGAGCTGATGATGCGGGCGCACTGCTACGATGCCCTGTTCGGCATGGCCGGCTGCGACAAGAGCTTGCC
>DAOTYZ010000371.1:0-5779 GCA_034434555.1 Candidatus Roseilinea sp. | reverse complement strand
GGCAAGGCTAATTCTCACGCGGAGAACGCGGAGAACGCGGAAAGATGATATAGAAAGCACAGCGTCCCTACCGGCGTCTTCTGCGGCCCAGAAGCGGGGCGTCCAGAAATCGCGTTGCCCCTATTGGTGAATGCACCCGGCGAAGAACCCGTGGCACAATCTGGTGTAGCATCACACAGGAGTAGAGCGTTGGCAACCAGATACGCAATCGGCGTTGACCTCGGCGGGACGAAGATCATGAGCGCGGTGGTGGACGCACAAGGCCGGGTCATCGGCCAAGCGAAGAAATCCACCCACGCCGAGAAAGGCCCCTCCGTCGTGCTCAAGCGCATCGAGAAAGCCATGGACGAGGCGCTGGAATCCGCCGGCGTCCAAAAAGAGCAAATCGAGGCGATCGGCGTCGGCGCGCCGGGCGTTGTGGATAGCGCGAAGGGCGTGGTGGTGCAGCTCACCAACCTGCCGGGGTGGCACAACGTGCCGCTTGCCAAGGCGCTACAGCGCTGGCAAGCGGTGCCCGTCATGGTGTCGAACGATGTGCGCATGGCAGCCGTGGGCGAGCATCGCGTCGGCGCCGGCCAGGGCAGCCACAGCATGATCGCGGTGTTCGTCGGCACCGGCATCGGCGGCGGCATCATCCTGAACGGCCGCTTATGGGTGGGCTGGCGCGCCAGCGCCGGCGAAGTCGGCCACATGGTCGTGCTGGCCGATGGCCCTTACGCCGTCGGCAGCGGCATACGCGGCAGCATCGAGGCGCTCGCCAGCCGCAGCGCCATCGAGCGCGAGCTGCGCGCCGGCTTGGCCGCCGGTCGCCAGAGCATCCTCCCAGAGCTGCTCAAGCAGAAAGACGCCGACGCGATCACCAGCGGCATCTTGGCGAAAGCGGTCGGCAACAACGACCCGCTCACGGTCGAAGTGCTGCGCCGCGCCGCATACTACCTGGGCCTGCACGCTTCCGCGCTGATCAACGCCTTCGATCCGCAGATGCTGATCTACGGCGGTGGCGTAATCGAGGCGCTTGGCGACTGGCTATTGCCGCAAATTTCCGAGGTGGCCAAGCAGCACGCCATTAACAAGGTCAACCTTGACCAGGTCAAGATCGTGCCGGCCAAGTTGGGCGACCGCGCCGGCGTGATCGGCGCAGCGCTGATGGCGTTCGACCTGCTCAAGACCCAGCGGGATGGCGCTCGAACTTCAGCTTGAACTGTGCGTTCGCATCACGGTCGCGGCGCTGCTCTCGCTGCTGGTGGGGCTGGAGCGCGAGTGGCAGGGGCAACCCGCCGGCTTGCGCACGCACATGCTGGTGGGTCTGGGGGCTGCGCTCTTTACCGTGCTCTCCCTGTTTGCCTTTGCGGAGGGTGATCCGGGCCGGGTCGCTGCCCAGATCGTCGCCGGCATCGGTTTCCTAGGCGCCGGCAGCATCATCCAGCGCCGCGAGCGCAACACGCCGCACGGCCTGACCACCGCAGCCGGCATTTGGGCCGTCGCCGCGATCGGCATGGCCTGCGGCGCGGGTGCCTACGTGCTTGGCGTCTTTAGCACCGCCCTGATCCTCTTCGTGCTGGTCGGCCTGGCCGGCGTCAGCCAGCGCGTGCGACGCAGCCGTGAACGCACAGCGCTCGAAGAGAGCAGCGGTGAGACTTTCCGTTATTAAAGAGTTTGGGGCGCGTATGCTCGGCGCGACCAGCTGCGTTCACCAGTCGGGGCAACTGCTCGCAGGTTGATAACCGGCAGAAAGTTGATTTATAGCGGGTGGGCGACGGCAGTGCCGTCGCCCACCCAGGGTTCTGCCCCTAACCATGAACGCACTCCTGTCACCCTGAGCGAAGGGTCTAGAATCGCACCCGGTTGAGGCGTTGCGAGGTCACCGAGCGCCGCAGCTTGGTGGCTTCTCGAGGCTTTGGTCGGGCGAGCGTTTAGATGCTTCGCGCCGCTCAGCATGACAGTTGGTATCGCGAGCAGAACGATGTTCGTAAACGCACCTGCGTAAATCCAAACTCACGTGAAAGAAGGGTTGACCTATGACATTGACCGCACTTGCCCGTCGCAAAGTTGGCCGCACGAATCTGGAAGTAACACGCCTAGGGCTGGGCACAGCGTTCCTGTTGGGCCTGGACCGGGTGGGCGACGCTGCCCCCGCCATCGCCACCGTCCGCGCCGCGCTTGAGTTGGGGATCAACTTTATTGACACGGCTGCGCTCTATTCGCGCGGCGAAGCCGAGCGCGTCGTCGGCCAAGCTCTGCGGGGCGTGCCGCGCGACCGCTTCGTGATCCAAACCAAGGCGGGGCGCTTTCCAAAGCCGGAAGGCGGCTCGTACTACGATTACTCGCGCGACGCGATCCTGCGCAGCGTCGAACGCAGCATGACGCTGCTGGGGGTGGACCGCCTAGATAGCGTGTTGGTACACGACGCCGACGGCGACAAGTTCAACCGCGGCGAGGGCACGGGGCTGGAGGACACTTACTTTCGCGCTGCGCTGGACGGGGCCTTCCCCGCGCTGCTGGAGCTGCGCGCGCAGGGCGTGATCGGCGCAGTGGGCGCGGGCATGAACCAATGGCAGATGGAGTGGGAGTTCGCCAAACACGTAGATGTGGACTGCTTCTTGCTGGCCGGCCGCTACACCCTGCTGGAGCAAACCTCGCTGGACTTCCTGGACTACTGCCATCAGCGCAACATCGCGGTGTTCCTGGGCGGGGTGTTCAACAGCGGCATCCTGGTGACCGGCGCGCGCGAAGGCGCCAGCTATAACTATGCCGCGGCGCCCGCGCACATCCTGGAGAAGGTCCGCCGCATAGACGCCATGTGTGCGCGCTACGGCGTCCCGCTGCGGGTGGCTGCCCTGCACTTCGCGCTGGCCCATCCGGCGGTCACCAGCGTCGTCGTCGGCGCGCAGAAGCCGGAGGAGATCGAAGCGAACGTCCGCGCGCTCGACCAACCGCCGCCGGCTGAGCTGTGGCAGGCGCTCAAAGACGCCGGCCTGGTTGATCCTCGAGCGCCCACCCCCTGACGCGATGACCGCGCCCATTTTGCTGCTGGACATAGACGGCACGTTGATCGAAGACCGCGGCTACCGCCGCGCGCAAGTGGAGGCCGCGCGCTACGTGTGCGCGGCGTGGGGCGTGCCCACCTATACGCCAGACGAGCAAGAGATCAACGTGCTCCACGCCTATGGCTACTCCAACGAGTGGGACTCGACGGCCTTTAACGTTGGCATCAATTTGGTCGAGGCTGCCCGTGGCAACCCTGGCCGGCCCGACTTCGCCGCGTGGGCGCGGCGCACGGCTGCCTTCGACGGACGCCCCCACGAGCGCGCGCGTGCCTTGCTGCTGAGCGAGGCGCCGCCTCATCTCCATGCCGATATTCATCGCCTGCTCGACGACGTGAGCGATCCGCGCGTTAGCCCGACGACGCGCCTGCTCTACCTGTTCGTCCTCGGCTCGCGCCGTTTTGAGGCGCACTTTGGGCTGAACGCCGAGCTGGAAAGCCCGTCGTTCCTGGAAACAATGGACGTGCCGATCGCCGATGCGCGGGCCGCGCAGATCATCCGCGCGCACCCGTCGAGCGCCTACACCTCGCGCCCTAGCCTGCCGCCGGACGGCAGCCGGCCTGGGTTGTACCAAACGCCGGAGGCCGAGATCGCGCTGGCGCAGTTAGGCATGACCGACCTGCCGCTGGTGGGCTTGGGCGCGATGCGCTGGCTGGCCGACGTCAAGGGAGGAACGACCTGGGATTACGCCAAGCCGGCCCCGCTACAGGCGATGGCAGCAATGTTATGCGCGACCGGCGTGCCGTTGTCCGATGCTGTGCTGGCCGCCCATGCCTTTGTGACCGGCGGCGATAGCCGGGCGCTGCGCGCGCTCGACGGCCGGCGCGTGATCATCATCGAGGACAACGCTGGCGGCGTGCGCGGCGGACAGCGCGCAGCCGCCCTGCTGAAGGACGCCGGCATTCAGATACACGTCACCGGATTCGGCGTCGCCCGCGACCCAGCCAAGCGCGCGGCGCTCGCCGACGTATGCACAGCCCTGTTCGACGATGTGAACGCCGCTCTGGCCGCCCTAGGCGGTGACATTTAGATAAAGCTGCTCGCGCACGCTCATGATCTCGCGGCGCAGTTGCTCCTCTGTCTCCAGCCGGTCTTTAATCCGCTCGATGCCGTGCAGCACCGTGGTGTGGTCGCGGCCGCCCAATAAGTTGCCGATCTCCGGCAGCGAGGCGTCCGTTTCCTGGCGGATGAGGTACATCGCCACCTGGCGCGGCTGCACCAGCTCCTTGTTGCGGGCGGGGGACACCATCTCAGCCACCGAGATGTTGTAGAACTTCGCCACGGTCTCGATGACCTGCGAGGGGGTAATGTGTGCCCGCCGTCCCACCAAGTCAGCGAGCGTGTCGCGCGCAAACTGGACGGTGATCGGCCGGCCGGTCATGTCCGAGATGGCCAGCAGGCGGGTGAGCGCCCCTTCCAGCTCGCGCACGTTGCTCTGGATTTGCTTGGCGACGAACTCGACCACTTCTGGCGGAATGCTGCGCTTTATCTGGGCCAGCTTGTGTTGCAAGATGGCCATGCGCGTCTCCAGGTCGGGCGGCGCGATGTCCACCATCAGCCCCCATTCAAAGCGGCTGCGCAGGCGCTCTTCGAGCGTCACCATCATCTTCGGCGCGCGGTCGCTGGTCAGTACGATCTGCTTGTTGTTATTGTGGAGCGCGTTGAAGGTGTGAAAGAACTCTTCCTGGGTGGATTCTTTGCCGGCGATGAACTGCACGTCGTCCATCAGCAACATATCCACAGAGCGATAGCGGTTGCGAAAGGCCTCCTGTGAATTGGAACGGATAGCGCTGATCAGCTCATTGGTAAACGCCTCTGAAGTGACGTAACGACATTGCAAGTTGCGCCGGCGGACGTAGTTGCCGATCGCGTGAAGCAGGTGCGTCTTGCCCAATCCAGAGCCACCATAGAGGAAGAGCGGGTTGTAACGCTCAGCCGGCGCTTCGGCCACCGCCATCGCTGCTGCGTGGGCCATGCGGTTGCCTGAGCCGACCACGAACGCCTCGAAGGTGTAGCGCTTCTGCAGGCCGTCGTTTGCGTCGTCCGTGCGCGCGAGGGCCGGCTCGCGCAGCGTTACGCTTTCGCCGCCCGCATGCGACATGACCACCAGCGTCAGCTCCGCGCTTCGCCCCAGGCGCTCGCTCAGCATGCGCTTCAGGTCGCTGAGCATGCGCTGCTCGATCCACTCCTTAGCATAGCCATTGGGCAGCCCAATCACGAACTGGCCGTCCTCGTAGGTGAGCAGACGAGCATTGCGCAGCCAGGTCATGTAGCTATTGCGGCCGGCTGTGACCTCGATCTCACCCAGCACAGATCGCCACGCTTGCTCTGGTTTCATAGCAATTGATCCTTGGCGTTGAATCCGTGAGACACTTCTGATTTTAGACCAAGCTTAGAAAAGGTCGCCTGTGGCTAAGACGAATCTAAGCCGATCATTCAGAAGGGACATGCATTTTATCAGGCTGCGCCCTGAGCGCAAGTTGGCCAGGGCAGCCGACCTTAAAACTGTCTAAGTTTTAAGCTTCTTATGATAGGATTTGCCTATACCCTCAGGCTGCTCGCCAGTATATCACCAAAAGTGTGAGCCGAAGAGCTTATTTATTACCATAACTTTAGTAAATGCCAGAAATTGCCCTTAAAAGCACCCCCAAGGCGGCCCAGCGCGGCAACCCCTCCTTTGTCTGGCGCGCCGGTCAAGAACGGCGCTTGGCGATGTTAAATAGATTTGCGCCTCT
>DAOTYZ010000370.1:0-2839 GCA_034434555.1 Candidatus Roseilinea sp. | reverse complement strand
CTGGCCGTGCAGAAGCTGACCTACGTCCATCAGGCACGTAGCGCACGACGAACGACGTTGATCGCCATAACATCCCTCGTAGTGAGCTCTCGCCGTTTACGGCAGCCGAGATGAGCGTGGTGAGTTAGCGGATACATTCGCCCTTGTCGGCGACGTGGGTCGCGGATATCTCGCAGATACTCGCTAAGCGCTTTTCTGAGTCCATCGCTGCCTCCTACGCTAATCATGCCGAAAATTGGAGCGTTGATCAGCCCTGGTGAACGCATCCCACACCCACTCCGGACGCAGATTCGCATACAATCAGGCTTGCCGAACAGACCAACCTCTGTATGGTTAAAAGCGCATGACCCAATCCGAATTCATGAAGTGGCTAGAGCGCGTGCTGGGCGATACACCGATTGAGGAGTTGGTGGCGCCGGAGATCCTCGAACACGTCAACCGCTTGCACTTGGAGGGCGAGGAGCGGGCGTGGCGATTCGCCAAGGAAGACGCACGCCACATGTTCGAGATGACCATCCGCGCGCTGTGCAAGACGATGTTCGCCGTCGGCTACGACGCCGGGCGCGAACAGGCTCAAATTGACGCTTGGTTCTCCGGCGGTAGCCAGAGCGACGACGACGATCAACCCAAACCGCCGGCCGGCTCAGGCGGCGGGCTTGTGCCCCTGCTCTAGAAGCGCCTCCAGCACAACCGCCGGCTGCTCCTGATGTGGCAGGTGTCCCGCGCGCGGGACGCGGACCAGGCGTGTCCTCGGCTGTAACGCCGCGCGGGTGATGCCGTTGCCGATCGGCAGGATGCGATCCTGCTCGCCCCAGATCACCAGCGTCGGCACAGGCATGGTTGGGATGCGCCGGACGAGCCGGCGGGCCGAGAAGGCCAAAAACCACGGCAGGCGCAGCCGGATGCTCAGCGCGGCCAGCCGCTGCGGCTCGTCCCACACCCGCGCGTTGACCCTTCGATAGAGAAAATCGCGGTCGGCCTGGGGCAAGGCGTCGAGGTCGGCGTAATACGGCCGCAGCGAGTCGTAGGCAGCCTGCGGCGCGCGCCGCAGCGCCTCGAAGTAGCGCCGGTCGGCGATCGGCAAGAGCAAGAGCTGAAGCAGATTTACGGCCGGCCGCTCCACGATGTTTATCGTGCCGTCCAATAAGATCAAACGCGAGGCGCGCGCGGGATGGGTGAGCGCCAGGACCTCGGCGATGACCGCCCCCAGCGAGCTGCCCATCAGGTCAGCGTAGCTTACGTTCAGCGCGTCCATCAACGCCAGCAGGGCGCGGACGTAGAAGCACACGTCGTAGGGCCGGCGCGGCTTGTCGCTGCGCCCGAAACCGGGCAGGTCGGGCGCAATGACCCGATAGCGCTGCGCGAGCGGCTCGAAGACATGTCGCCATGTATCGGCTTCGTCCTGCAAGCCGTGGATGAGGATCAGAGTCCGGCGATGCTGAGCGCCGGCCTCGAAGTAGGACACGTTGAGGTCAAGGTCAGGGAGGGCAATCGTCTTGGCGTAGGGCGCAAGCTGCGCCGCCGGCGCCATCGTCAGTTCATTAGGCGCGCTCATAATCCACCGACCTATAATCTGCATCGCTCACGCAACCGGGATGGCAGACATTCTAACGACCCCTTCTGTGGCGGGCGAAACGGACACCCTGGCCTACATCCGCAACTTCTGCATCATCGCCCACGTGGATCACGGCAAGAGCACGCTGGCCGATCGCCTGCTGGAGTTCACCGGCACGCTCAGCAAACGCGAGATGCAAGCGCAGGTGTTGGACTCGATGGACATCGAGCGCGAGAAGGGCGTGACGATCAAGGCCTCGGCCGTGCGCATGACCTACTGCGCCGACGACGGGCAGACCTATGAGATGAACTTGATTGACACGCCCGGCCACGTGGATTTCACCTACGAGGTGAGCCGCGCCCTGAACGCCTGCGAGGGGGCGCTGCTGGTTGTGGATGCGTCGCAGGGGATCGAGGCACAGACATTGGCCAACCTCTACCTGGCCCTAGAAGCCAACCTGCACGTCATCCCCGTGATCAACAAGATTGACCTGCCCCACGCCAGGCCGGATGAAGTGGCGCAGGAAGTGGGCAACCTGCTGGGCGACGACCCGGCCAACATCCTGCGCATCTCGGCCAAAGAGGGCATCGGGATCAAAGACGTCTTAGAGCGCATCGTGCGCGAGGTGCCGCCGCCGAAAGGCGACCCCACTGCGCCGCTTCAAGCGCTGATCTTCGACTCGCACTACGACGCCTACAAAGGCGTGATCGCCTATGTGCGCATCGTGAACGGCCGGGTGAACATGAAGACGCGCCTGCGGATGGCCGCCACGGGCGCGACCTGCGAGCCGCTGGAGATCGGCATGTTCTCGCCGCGCATGACGGCGGTGGGCGAGCTGCACGCCGGCGAGGTGGGCTACGTGGCCACCGGCCTGAAGAGCGTGCGCGAATGTCGCGTGGGCGACACCATGCTGGACGCCGCGCAGCCGGCTGAGCCGCTCAAGGGCTACCAGCCGGCCAAGCCGATGGTCTTCGCCAGCATCTTCCCCACCTACGCCGAAGATTATCCGCTCCTGCGCGACGCGCTGGAGAAGCTCCAGCTCAACGACGCCTCGCTCACCTTTACGCCGGAGAACAGCGCGGCGTTGGGCTTTGGCTTCCGCGTTGGCTTCCTCGGCCTCTTCCACATGGAGATCATCCAGGAGCGACTGGAGCGCGAATACGACCTGGACGTGGTGATCACCGCGCCGAGCGTGGAATACGAGGCCGTGTTGACCAACGGTCAAGTGATCAAGGTGGATCGCCCGGCGGACATGCCCGATCCCTCGCGCCTGGCCGAGATGCG
>DAOTYZ010000369.1:0-4771 GCA_034434555.1 Candidatus Roseilinea sp. | reverse complement strand
GTGCGCGTGTTGGGGTTGATGGCAGCTAACTCGTGGGGAGTTAAAAACAGAAGTTTCAATGGGTTTCTAATGTCCTCAGGACGATGACAGAAAAAAGCAAACCTAGCTTGCTGCCTTGGGTCACCAGTTCCATTTATTGTGATTAGACAAAACTTCATAAGTGAAATGACTGCTGGAAATAGCTTCTCGCGGTTCTCAAAATCAAACAGGCTAACGAGCCGGTTATCCGCTATGATGCTCGAAGAAAACTGCTGAGCAAACGAATCGGTCATGAGACCTGTCGGTACTATCAGGCCAGCTCTGCCCAAGTTCGAGACAAGTGTTGAGCCAAGTTCGGCAAAGACATACGCTAGGTTGATCCTGCCTATCCCAGTGCGGACAAACCTTCCCGAGGCATGAAGAAATTTCTTATAGCAGTCACTCACATGCTGTTGCTCAAAAAATTCATTATGCAAAGAAGGATTTTCATCGCGTAGTTTCTCAATCATCTTTACTCGCTTACTCATATTAGCCGCTTTAGCGATTTCCGGATTACGAGAGGCAAAAAACTCTTCTGGATCGTGTTGTACCATCTCCCACGGCGGGTTGCCCAGGACCACATCGAAGCCTGGGGCGGTGGGTGGCGAATGGCGAATGGTTGATGGCGAATGGGGAGTGGTGGATGGTTCGCCATTCGCTATTCGCCATTCCCCATCCGCCGCCTGCCGCTCAAACACCTCCGGGAACTCCAGCGGCCAATGGAAGAAGCGCTGCGCGTCGGCCACGGCCTGGGCGCGGGCCACGAGCTGCGGGTTGCCCAGGTCGCCGGCCAGCGCGCGGTTGACGGCCTCGCTGGTGATGAACAGCGAACGACCGTCATTCGCCATTCGCCCCTCACCATTCGCCATCCGTCCCTCACCATTCGCCATCCGCTGGAAGAACGCCGCCGTCCACAGGTCGCAGGCGTCCTTCAGGCGCTTCCGGCGCGGGTCGGACAGGAGCGCCTCGTAGGCGGCGCGCTTGCGGCGCACGTCGTGGGGCGAGTCGTCGGGGATGGCCGCGATCTGCCGGGCGGCCTCGGCCAGCGGGCGCAGGTCGGGTGCGGCGCCGGCGGTTTCGAACTCGATGCTTAGTTGGCCGTCGCGCTCGGCTTTGTTCTGCCGCTTCAGCGCCGCCGCCAGCTTGCGGTCGTCGCCGCTCACCGGCTCGAACGCCTCGTCGGGGGATGCCGGCCTCCAGCGCCGCCAGGTCGAGCACGCCGACCAGCGAATCGCCGCACTTGATCCGGTGGTCGAGGAAGGTGAGCGGCCGGTCGGGGGCATGGCTCTCCAGCCAGAGCGCCACGCGGCAGAGTTCCACCGCCAGCGGGTTTTTGTCCACCCCGTAGATGCAGTGGGCCACCACGTCGCGGATGGCCTCGCGGAGGCGCGCCGGCGCAGGTTCGTCCTCGCCGGTGCGGATGCGGGCCAGCTCCTTGCCCAGCCGGCGGGCGGCGGCCAGCAAGAAGTGCCCGGAGCCGCAGGCCGGGTCGAGCACCTTGATCGAGAGCAGGGCGTGCTCGGCGAATAGGGAATAGCGAATGGGGGGTGGGGTGGATTGCCAAGCTAGGGCGAGTTCTTTCTCCGTTGGAGGCTGCGCTCGAGGTTGGTGAGCTGTTTGCCGACGATCTCCAAGGCCTCCAGCAGCGGATGGATGGCCTGGGCCGGGCACAGGTTCACCTGGCTGCTCAGGAGCAGCAGCGTCTCCAGTTCCGCCCGGCTGCCATTCGCCCGGCGCAGAAACTGGATGAACTCCGCCGTGTAGCGCCGGCCCCAGCCCTCGGCGATGTTGGCCGGGATCGAGACCGCTGCCCGGCGCATCTGGCTGGTCATCCCATACAGCTCCGCCGGTGGAAACTCCTGCGTCAGCAGATACACCTGTTGCACGATCCCCCGCTCCCACACTTCCAGATCGCGATAGTCGTGGAAAGACGTCATGGATAAACCTCTCCTGAATCGGTTTTGGAACCTTTCGCCATTCCCTCACTGCCATTTCCCCATTCGCCATTCGCCCCGCCTCATTGGCCATCCGCCTTGCCTCCGCCAGCCGCTCCTGGATCACCGGCTCCAGCGCGCTCTTGATCAGCTCGGCGACCAGGGCCGGCGGGGTGTAGTAGGAGCCGGTGGACTTGCGCTCGGAGCCGGGGGCCAACACAAACCGCCATTTACCCCTCGCCATTCGCCATTCGCCCATCGCCGTTTGCCATTCGCCATTCGCCCTAATCACCGGCTGATAATCCAGCAGGCTCTCGTACACCGACCCCAGCTCCTCGGTGTCCAGGGCGGCATAGTTGACGCGGCGGGGCGGGGCGTTGCCCTCCTGGTAAAAGGCCAGATGCCAGAAGGCGCCCAGCAGGTCGCGGTTGGTGATGAGGGCGCCGTCCAGATCCTGAGGGGCGAAGAGGGCGCCGTTGAGCGGCGGCACGCCGAGCAGGGCGGCCATGTCTTCACGGGTCAGCGTCACCCACAGCGCGCACAGCGAGCGCCACAGGTCGGTGTCGTCGGTATAGGCGGCGCGCCGTTCGCACAGCCGGCGCAGGCGGGATACGCCGTAATAATCGTAGGGGCGCAGCGCGTTGGGGCGCCCCGCGTTGGGGCGACCCGCCGGGTCGCCCGTACCACCCGCCGCTGCGCCTGCACCACCCGCCGCGTCGCCCGCCCCATCCAGCGCCGCGCCGCCCGCGCCGTTCGGGTTCATCAGCCCGCGTTCCTCGGCCACCAGCAGGAACAAGAAGCGATAGACCAGGCGCAGCAGTTGGCGGTAGAAGTCCTGGGCCGGCAGCGGCCCTTCGCCCTTCGCCCCTTCGCCATTCGCCCTTCGCCACTTTGCTTCGTTCGCCGGATGCGAGAGGAAGCCGTTGGCGAGCCGGACGATGGCCTCCTCGACGCCCTCGCGCAGGCGCTCGCGCACCCGGCCGCCCTGCTGGATGGAGAGCTGGTAGTACTGCTCCAGCAGGCAATCGGCGGCGTCGGCCACCCCGCGCGGGAAGCGCGTGCGGTGCAGCAGGCGATACAGCGCGGCGAAGTCGTTGAAGCGCTGCTCCTCCAGCATCGTGCGCAGGTCGAACTCGATATAGGCCTGTTGGCGGATGAACGCGCTGTTGCGCAGCAGGCGCAGGGTCAGGCCGTTGGTCACCACGCCCCACAGGTGCTCGGTGCGGTTGAGGTACTCCTGCATCAGCGCATGCGGGGACAGGCGGGGGCGGCCCGAGGCCGGCGCGCGGTCCAGCCCTTGGCGCGCCCCGACGATGTGCAGCGGCGGCGCGTCCTCGGCCTCGCCCATGCGGTGCGAGATGGGGAAGCTCATCCCGTCCACCTCGCGGGCGCGGGGCGTATAGCGCGCCTCGATGCCCAGCAGGCTGAAGAACGGGATCGCCCAGGCGTCGCGGGTGACGCTGGTGGCCGGGTCGCCCTCCGGCAGGCGCCCCAGGCGGTGCTGAAACGCCTCCCAGTACTTGCGGCAGTCGGCGAAGGCGGCTGCGATTTCGTCGAGCAGGTTGCGCCGGCCATCCAGGCCAAAATCGGCCGGCTTCTGGCCGGGCAGCTCGCCGCCCAACAGTTGCTCCACGGTGTCTGGGCCGAGCAGGCCGCCTTCGATGCGGATGGCAGGGAACGTCATCATGCGGTCACCACGGGGTGTAGGACGAGCAGGCCGAGCAGGTCGGCGGGGAGCTGTACATTCATCTTGACCTGGCGGGCCGACATCTTCGCCGCCCGGCGCACCCGTTTGTAGCTCTCCGTCAGCGCACCTGCGCGCGCCTGCATGTGCGATTCTAGGGCGGCCTCCATTTCCGGCCAGCGGTCGAGCGCGGCTGCGGCCAGGGCGCGCTTCTCCGGCAAGGGGATGTTGGCATCCGGCTGCGCCTCGTGCAACAGGCGCAGGGCGGCGTCGTCCGGCAACGGCGCCAGCCGGCCGTCCTGCACCTCGAACGCCGCGACTAACACTTCTTCGGCGAGCAACGGCGGCCGCTCGGGCTGCTCGATGAGATAGCGGACGCGCAGCAGCAGCACCCACGTCGGGCGGCTGACCGCGCGCGTGGCGATCACCCCGCAGCGCGAGACGATCCGCCGCCCCTCCCCATTCGCCATTCCCCATTCGCCGGCGCCTGTGCGGAGCGCCTCCTCCAGCAGAAAGCGCGCCAGGCCGGCCACGAAGGGATGATTGCGGCCGAGGTACGTCACGCCCTCCGGCGTGGGCGATTCGAAGCTGATCCGCCAGAAGGGCGAATGGCGAGTGGCAGAGGGCGAATGGCCGGGGATGGCCAGGCGGACGGCCTCCGGCAGCGTTGGCGGCAGGGACGAGGTGAGCAGGCGATAGACCTTGTTGTTCGCCTGCTCCGCCGTCAGCGTCAGGCCCAGGCGCTGCGCGGCGTTCAGCACAAAATCGCGCACGGCCTGCGGGTCGCCCAGCACGCTGTCGGTGGCTTCCAGCTCCCGCCCCACTTCGGCGGCTTTGATCGTGCGCTGGGCGAAGCGCGTGCGGTTGGTGCGCTCGCGCTCGGCATCGGCCTCCATGCGCGCGTGCAGCGCGGCCACCCTCGAAGATTCCAGCCCCAAGTCCAGTTGTAGTTGCTCACCGCCCCGCGGCCGCGGGCGCAGGAAGAGCGCGTTCAGCACCGCCTCGGTCACGCTCTCGCTCTCCTCCGGCACCGGCACGTGCGTGCCCAGCGCGCGATAGATCTCCCGCGCCTTGTTCAGCAGCACCTCGATGACCACCCCATCTATCGGGCTATCCGGGCTGAAGAAGCGGATCG
>DAOTYZ010000368.1:0-2817 GCA_034434555.1 Candidatus Roseilinea sp. | reverse complement strand
CATGAATACCTGAGTGCGTTCATAACGAGGGGCAGAACCAGGGTGGGCGACGGCACTGCTGTCGCCCACACTCTATCATTCATTTACTCTCAACGGCAGCGTAGCCCGGTGGTGGGTGTTCCCCATTAGTGAACGCTGGGTGCATTCACCAATGGGGGCAATACAGTGCGCCTTCCAGGCAGTGACCAAGGATGCTGTACTTTCAAATTCTTCGCGTTCTCCGCGTCTCCGCGTGAGATCGGCCTTGCCCCGAAATGTGAATGCACCCTGAACGCTCCCTTATCCCCGCGTGTAATAGAATCTTTTGCGTCGTGATCGCCGGGCCGGAATTGCTGGGCATGGCCGCGGGCCTCCTCGCCCTTATTGCCCTGCTCATCTTTCTCAGCGCCGTCCTCACCGCCCGACGCGCCCAGCGTGCGGCCTACTACAGCATCCGCCGCCAGCTTAATGAGACGGCGAACCGTCGCTTGGGCGCTTCGCTCATTGTGCTCTTGGTCGCCGGCCTGATTTGGCTAACCAGCTTATTACTGCCTCGCCCGCCGGCGGCAACGTTGGCGACGGCCGCACCGCCAACCCGGCCTGCCATACCCACGGCCACCGCGACGGCATCGCCGACCATGGCTCCAACGCCCACCCCTACTGTGCTGCCGCCCACAGCGACGATAGACCCCTCGCCAACGCCGAAGGCCACTCCAATCCCAGAGCCGACTTCGTCGCTCCTGGATTCGCCATCGCCGGCTGTGCCGACGCCGGCTCAGGCTGCGCCGGATGAACGGCTGGCGCTGCTCGCCATCGCCAGCGGGATCGGCGCTGATGGCGCGCCGGTCGGCGTGACAACCAGCTTCTCGACGGAGGCCAAGTCAATCTATATCTTCTTCACCTACCAAGATGTGCCCCCCAGCGCGCTGCTGCGCCATGCTTGGTTCAAGAACGGCGGCAGCGTCTTCTTCGGCTCAAAGCGGCTGCCGGCTCGCGGTCGCGGTCAGGATCACATCTTCTGGTCGCCGTCGGAGCGCCTCCAACCTGGGCTGTACGAGGTGCGCGTGTCGCTAGGAGGGATGCTGCAGTTCGTCGCCAACTTTGAAGTGAGGCAAGACTAACAAGCATGGTAGCGACCTATCACTCCCCCTTCTCCCAGCGCTACGGGAGCGACGCGATGCGCGCGATTTGGAGCGAGCGATACAAGCGCCTGTGCTGGCGGCGCGTTTGGGTGGCGCTGGCGGAGGCCCAGTGCGAGCTGGGGATCGTCTCGCCGGCTCAGGTGGATGACCTGCGCGCGCACATGGACGAGGTGAACGAGGCGAGCATCGCGCGCGCCCTGGCGATCGAGCGCGAGATTCAGCATGACCTGATGGCAGAACTGCGCACATACGCTGAACAATGTCTGGTGGGCGGCGGCATCATCCACCTGGGCGCGACCTCGGCGGACATCGAGGACAACGCCGATGCGCTGCGCCTGCGTGAGGCGCTGGCGCTGGTGCGCGGGGCGCTGGCGCGCCTGATCCGCGCGCTGGCCGAGCAAGTCCTGCACTATGCCGACCTGCCGGCGATGGGCTTCACCCACCTCCAGCCGGCCGAGCCGACCACGGTGGGCTATCGCCTGGCGCAGTACCTTCAGGAGCTGCTCATGGACTTGGACGAGGTCGAGCGCGTGCATGGCGCGATCCGCGGTAAGGGCTTCAAGGGCGCAGTGGGCACGAGCGCGGCATACCTGGAGCTCGGCGTCGCGGAGCTGGAGCAGCGCGCCCTGGCCAAGCTGGGCCTGGCGGCCTTTCCGGTGACCACGCAGACCTACCCGCGCAAGCAGGAGTGGCACGTCTTGAACGCCCTGGCCGGCATCGCCCAGTCGCTCTACAAGTTCGCCTTTGACCTGCGCATCCTCCAATCGCCGCCGCTCGGCGAATGGGGCGAACCGTTCGGCGCGCAGCAGGTGGGGTCTTCGGCGATGCCCTTCAAGCGCAACCCGATCCAGGCCGAGAAGATCAACGCCCTGGCGCGCTTCATCGCCGCGCTGCCGCGCGTGGCCTGGGACAACGCAGCCCATTCGCTGCTGGAGCGCACGCTGGACGATTCAGCCAACCGGCGTGCGGTGTTGCCTGAAGCCTTCCTGGCCGCTGATGAGCTGCTGTGCGTCGCGCTGCGCATCGTCCAAGGGCTGCGGGTGAACGAGTTCCAGGTCGCCCGCCAGATGCGGGCCTATGCGCCGTTCGCTGCCACCGAGCGGCTGTTGATGGCGCTGGCCAAGGCCGGCGCGGATCGCCAGGCCATGCACGAGCGCATCCGCCAGCACGCCCTAGCCGCTTGGGCTGAGGTGAATGCGGGCCGGCCCAATCCACTGCCCGATCTGCTTTGCGCCGATCCAGAGATCACCCGCCGCGTCCCCGCCGATCAGGTGCGCGCTTTGCTGGCCGCCGATGCCTACGTGGGCGATGCGCCAGCGCGCGCCCGCGCCCTGGCCCAGGCAGCGCTGGCGCGAATCGCGCTTATCCTTTGATCGCTCCCTCGGTCATCGCCTGGAAGAAGATCTGGCGGGTGAGGGTGAAGAGGATCACCACCGGCGCGGCGATCAGCACGCAGGCGGCGGCGATCACCTGATAGTTAATGATGTTCTGGCTGAGGAAATCGTAGAGCCCGAACATCGCTGTGCGCAACTCACGCTTGTTGATCAGCAAGTAGCCGGCGATGAACTCGTTCCAGACGCTGACGAAGCAGAGCAGGAAAGCCGCCAGCAGCCCCGGCATGGCCAGCGGCACGACGATCTGCCACATCGCGCTCAGCGGCGAGCAGCCGTCTAGGAAGGCCGCTTCCTCCAGCTCA
>DAOTYZ010000367.1:0-1770 GCA_034434555.1 Candidatus Roseilinea sp. | reverse complement strand
GCGCCGCAGCCTGCTCCGCTGTGTAGCCATCAGCGGACGTTACGGGCTGTTGTGGCATACTTCCACCTAAGCATACTCAGGATCATGCAAACGGCGACTCAGTTGGCCACAATTACATGCCCGCATTGCGGCACCGCCAAGCAGGAGCAAATGCCGGTGGATCAGTGCGTGTTCTTCTACGAATGCGCGGGGTGCCATCAGGTGCTGCGCCCCAAGGCCGGCGATTGCTGCGTATTCTGCTCTTACGGCTCATCGCCCTGCCTGCCCAGCCAGCAACTGGGCGATCGCGCAGAGGGCTTAGTTCGGCCGCACGCCTAATTCGGCCTGCGCCTCTTCAACCGTCACCAGGTGCGCGCCGGGCGCGATCTGCCCCTCGACTGCCTCAAAGCCCAGCCCGCGTATGTGCGCCATCACCTGATCTGAGAACTGTTTGTGCGTGAGCAGCACAGTGGTCGGGCCGGTGTCGGTTGAGAAATAGACGGGCACGCCGGCGGCGCGCAGGTCGTTACAGGCGCGAAAGAGCGTGATATTCTCCGGCTCCCAGGCGAAGAGCTTCTTCTCGACGCCGCCGGTCATGGTGACGGCGTGGAGGGCGATGCTGTCAGCCTCAGCCATCTGCGCAAGCGTTAACCAGTCGCCGGCCATCACCGCCTCGATGCAGCGCAGGACCTCGTCGCGCCGGTTGCGCATCCAACACTTGAAGAGCGGGCTATTCGGCGCGTCGGCGTGGGCCTGCTCGGTCTTCAGGCCGATCCGCGAGTCGAGCGGGATGGTGATCAGGCACAGGTCCGCCAGTTGATCGCGGGTGTCCAGCCGCACCGCGAAGCTGTCCTCGTGCGGAATGCCCGGATAGGACATCCAGAGCGCGACGCCGCCGGCAGCCGAGCGGCAGCCGCTGCCGGCCAGCAGGCGCGACATGGCGCTGACGAAGCGCGCGTTGTGCACAGCGTGTGCGCCGAGGGCAGCCGCAATGGCCGCCATCGCCAGGGCCGCCGATCCGCTGGCGCTGGTGCCCAATCCCTTGCCGGCCCGTAGCGCCCCGCCGGCCACCACGTTGCGCGAATACACCCGCGCGTGGCTGCGAATGGCGGCCAGGTTGCGCACGGCGTTCAGGCTATGGCGGATGCGCTCCAGGTCGCGGCCGGTGGCCCGTTGGCCGTCAATCGTCGCCTCATCCTCGGCCAGGTCAGGGTCGAAGGCCACCAGCGTGATCGAATAGGCCGCGCTGTTGGTGACGGAGATGCTGGGCATGAAGGCAGTGCGCCACTGCCAATCGGCCAGGCCGTGGTACTTGAGGATGCCTTGCATCGGGTGGGCTTTGGCCGCCGCGACGCCGCACGGGTTACCCGGCTGGTCAAAGCTGGGGTAGTCAGGAAAGCGAATGCCGTGGCGCGCCAGCGCGTCGAGGATGTCATCGTGCGCGGCGTGCATTAGGCCGGCGATCTCCCTGAAGCCGCGCGGGACGAAGGTGCCCATCTCGCTACAGCACCCCCTCGGCGGTCTCGTGGATCAGGCGGTCAACCACGGCCTTCAGGTCGCCGGTCTGCTGGTAGGTCTGTAGCTGGCGGTGGGCGCTGGTGCCCTCGCGCATGATGGTGAAAGCATACTCCACCTCTCGTCGGCTGCCCAGCTCGTCTATCACATCGCCGATGAACCACTCGATCATCTCGCTCACCAGCGCGCGGGCCGGCAGCTCCTCCTGCTTGCCGAAGTCAATCAATTTGCCGTCCAACCCGTAGCGCACCGCGCGCCACTTGTTCTCCTCGATCA
>DAOTYZ010000366.1:0-3056 GCA_034434555.1 Candidatus Roseilinea sp. | reverse complement strand
GCCATGAGTGACCAAACCAATCATCGGCGGAATAGCCTGAGGATGCTCGTCGTATTGTGCGCCGCGCTGGCGCATGGCGCGCCTGCCCAAGGCCAGCAGGGGCTGCGCATCAGCCCGCCGTTCTCAGGCACCTATCGCCTCACGGCCTACTTTGACCATTACTTCCCAAACTATGCCGCCGATCCGGATGGTCGCGTGACGGTTTACACGGGCGAGCAGGTGGCAAATTGCTCGCCTTATTGCTATCGTGGTCATAGCGGCTATGACTGGTCTATGCCTGCCGGCACGCCGGTGCGTGCGGCTGCCGATGGCGTGGTAGAAGGCGTGGTGGAATCGAGCACGGGCTATGGCAATCGCGTCGTCATCCGGCATGACAACGGCCACCGGACGATCTACACACATCTGCGCGAGCATCGGCCGGCGCAAGGCGCGCCGGCGTTCAACGTCGTCGTCAGCCAGAGCGTTCGGGCGGGAGATGTGATAGGGTGGAG
Source organism: Candidatus Roseilinea sp. (assembly GCA_034434555.1). Classification (GTDB taxonomy): domain Bacteria; phylum Chloroflexota; class Anaerolineae; order J036; family Brachytrichaceae; genus JAAFGM01. Next base: position 2,565 of record DAOTYZ010000366.1, on the reverse strand, counting down.
CGGGAACACCGGCAATTCCTCGGGCGCTCATCTGCACTTTGGGGTATATCGCGGCCCATGCCTGCTCAGCGATGGCCGCATCTATGAACGCAATGCGACCGATCCTTTCGGCTGGAACGGCAGCGCGCCCGACCCGCTCCTGAACTACCCAAGCGCCGGCCAGGGGCATACCGCAGCGTGTCTTTGGCGCAGCCACGATGAGGATCCCCTCTCCTGTGACGATGTGATCGTGGAGGACGCGAGCGCCGGTTCGATTGTTGCCGGTAGATGGCTGACCAGCACGCGAGGCAATGGCTATCACATGTTCTATACCTATACGCTGACCAGCAGCGATCCCGTCTCGGCGAGCTGGACGACGCCTGTGATCTCCGCCGGCCTATACCGCGTCTATGCCTATGTGCCTTCGCAATATGCCACCGCACGGCAGGCGCGATATTCAATCTGGACGGCGAGCGGATGGCAAGACGCACAGATCAACCAGCTTATCTACTCCGACGTATGGGTTTCGCTGGGCGAGTATGCGCTGCCTGCCGGTCAGGGACAGGTGGTGCTGCGGGCGAACACCGGCGAGTCGCCGGCGCGCTGGATCGCAGCGGACGCGGTGAAGTTCCGCAGGCTTGGACCGCTCCAGTCAAGTTACGCAGCTTACCTGCCCATCGCGCTCAACGCCTATTGCCCTGCGGATCATGGCCAGCTTGTGGTGAACGGCGATTTCAGCACGGGCGAAGCGACCGGCTGGCTAACCGAGCGCAGCAATGGGCACGAGGCGATCGTCCAGCGCTACAACGAAACCGACTACGGGGCATGGCTCGGGCGCTACGATGACAATCAAGACCGACTCTCTCAGCCTGTGGCGTCGTGTGCCGATGCGCGGCTTAGCCTCTCGTTCTGGTGGTGGATGAACTCCGAGGAGGCAGAGGATGCCGACGCGCGCGACTACCTTCATGTGCGGCTGCGCAGCACGAGCGGTGAGTTGCTCCAGACGATCCTAACGCTATCCAACCGCAGCCAGCGGGAACAGTGGGAGCAAGCGACATTCGACCTGAGCGCGTATGCAGGTCAGACGCTGGTGCTTTCGTTTGAGGCCATCAATGATGCAGCGCAGCCTAGCCACTTCTGGATTGACAACGTGAGCTTAGTAGCGGGCCGCTGATGTCTCTCGTTCATCGCGCACATGGCTGACCAGTATGACTATCTCATCACCGGGGCCGGTGCAGCTGGCCTGAGCTTGGCCTACCATCTCAACCAGGCCGGCCTAAACGACAAGCGCATCCTGCTCATTGACCGCGCGCCGAAGGCCGAGAACGATCGCACCTGGTGCTTCTGGGAATCCCAGCCAGGCCCGTTTGAAGCGGTGGTCTTCCGCACCTGGGATCGCATCGGCATTTATAGCCCAGACTTCTGCGCCAGGCTAGACATCCAACCCTATCGCTACAAGATGGTGCGCGCTGTGGACTTTTATCGCTTTATGGAGGACTGGCTGGCCAGGCAGCCGAACATTGAGCGCGTGTGGGCCGAGGTAATCGGCGTTGAAACGGTCGGTGACCAGGCGGTGGCGCACACACGGACAGGCGAGACATATCGCGGGGCATGGGCATTCAACAGCATCCCGCTGACCTCGGTTGCGCCTCGGCCAGGCTATCACAGCTTGCTCCAGCACTTTCTCGGCTGGGTGATCCGCGCGCCCCAACCCGCCTTTGAGCCACAGATCGCAACCTTGATGGACTTTCGGGTGGCGCAGGACGCCGACACGCGATTTGTATATGTCCTGCCGCTCGATGCGCAGACGGCGCTGGTGGAATACACGGTCTTCTCGCCGGCTCTGCTCACGCGCGATGAATACGCGCAACCGCTGAGGGGATACATTAGCCAACAATTGAGACTCGCAGACTTCGAGGTGCAGCACGAAGAGTTCGGCGTGATCCCGATGACCGATGCGCCCTTCCCGATCTGCTCTGGCGCGCGGGTGTATCACATCGGCACGGCGGGGGGAGACACCAAGCCCAGCACTGGTTACACCTTTCGGCGCATTCAACGTCGCGCCCAGCGCATCGCCCGGTCGCTTGAGATGAGCGGCAAGCCGCCGATTGACCATTCACCGGCATCTGGGCGCCATAAGCTCCTGGATAGCGTGCTGCTCAACGTGCTCAGCCGCGAGCGCATGCCGGGCTGGCGCGTGTTTACGGATCTCTTCGCGCGCAACCCGCCACAGCGCATATTGCGCTTTCTGGACGAAGACACAACGCTGCTGGAGGATTTGCTCGTCATGGGCAGCGTGAACTTGCCGGTCTTTCTGGCGGCTACGGCAGACGTGCTGCGCGGCAGGTTAGCGAGAACAGTCCGGCGGCTCGCTGACCAGGACGCCTGATGAAACAAACAAGGGGGGCGCGGGTGCGTTCGCAGCTATGGGCAAAACCCAGGGGTGGGCGACGGCGGGAGTGCTCCAATCAAGGTGATATAAATTCAGACAGTCCACGCCGGTATCTCGGGTATCGCTGCCGGAGCATCTGACGCGCATTCCAACAGTGCACAAACAAAGTAATCGCTCGCTGGAGACCAGCATCA
>DAOTYZ010000365.1:0-2914 GCA_034434555.1 Candidatus Roseilinea sp. | reverse complement strand
CCAGCTTCTCGGCGTTGTGCACCATCTCGGCCACGGTGGAGCCCTGTTTGAAGAGCGCGCCGGTGGGACAGGCCATCACGCACTTGCCGCAACTGGTGCAGGTGGTCGCCTCGCCCCACGGCACGTTCATGTCGTGGACGATCATCGCGTGAGCGCCGCGGCCCAGCACGTCCAGCGTGTGCGCGCCCTCGATTTGGTCGCACGCGCGCACACAGCGCGTGCATAAGATGCAGCGGTTGTGGTCCATGCCGAACCGCTCATGCGAGAGGTCCACGCCCAGGCGCGGGAACAGGTAGTCGTAGCGCACGTAGTCCATGCCCACGGTGATGCCCATGTTCTGCAGCTCGCAGTTGCCGTTGGCCACGCACACGGCGCACACGTGGTTGCGCTCGGCGAACAGCAGCTCGACGATCTGCCGGCGATAGGCGCGCAGGCGCGGCGTGTCGGTGTACACCACCATCCCCTCCTGGACGCGCGTGGTGCAAGCCGGCATCAGCTTGTTCGCGCCGACGATCTCCACCAGGCACAGCCGGCAAGCGCCGACGTCGGTCAGGCCATCCAGGTGGCACAGGGTAGGAATGTAGATACCCGCGTCGCGCGCCGCCTCCAGCAGGGTTTGGCCTTCGCCGGCGCTGATCTCTCGGTCGTTGATTGTGAGCGTCCTAGCCATGGTCCTCCGTCACCTTTCCATTCGCCCTGGCCCCGTTGATCTTGGCCAGGTACTCCTCGCGGAAGTAGCGCAGCGTGCTGATCACCGGGTTGGGCGCGCTCTGGCCCAGGCCGCATAGGCTGGTGTGCTTCACCAGGTCGCACAGCTCCTCCAGGGTATGCAGGTCGCGCTCGGTGGCCTTGCCCTGCTGGATCTTGGTGAGCAGGCGGTGGATCTGCACCGTGCCGGCCCGGCAAGGGATGCACTTGCCGCACGATTCGTCCATGCAGAACTCCATGAAGAAGCGCGCCACTTCCACCATATCGGTGCTGTCGTCCATCACGATCATCCCGCCGGAGCCCATGATCGAGCCGACCTTCGCCAGCGACTCGTAATCCACCGGCATGTCCAGGAACTGGGCCGGGATGCAGCCGCCGGATGGGCCGCCGGTTTGCACGGCCTTGAACGATTTGCCCTCTGGCATGCCGCCGCCGATGTCGAACACGATCTCGCGCAGAGTAATGCCCATCGGCACCTCGATCAGACCAGTGTGCTTCACCTGGCCGGTGAGGGCAAAGACCTTCGTCCCCTTGCTCTTCTCGGTCCCGATGCTGGCGAACCAGTCTGCGCCCTTCATGATGATCGGCGGAATATTGGCCAGGGTCTCGACGTTATTGATCAGGGTTGGGCAGCCCCACAGGCCGAACTCGGCGGGGAAGGGCGGGCGTGGGCGAGGCAGGCCGCGCCCGCCTTCGATCGAGGCGATCAGCGCGGTCTCCTCGCCACACACGAACGCGCCGGCGCCCAGCCGGATGTCCACGTTGAAGCTGAAGGGCGTGCCGCCGATGTTGCTACCGAGCAGGCCGGCCCGCTGAGCCTGCCGGATCGCCGTCCGCAGTCGCTTCACAGCCAGCGGATACTCCGCGCGCACGTAGATGAAGCCGTAGTTTGCACCTACTGCGTAAGCAGCGATCGCCATCCCCTCCAGCACGCGGTGGGGGTCACCCTCCATCACGCTGCGGTCCATGAAGGCGCCGGGGTCGCCCTCGTCGCCGTTGCAAATCACAAACTTGCGCGATTGAATGCCCTCCGGCACGCTGGTCGGGTAGCGGTTGGGGTCGGCCTTGGCCACTGTGCCCCATTTCAGGCCGGTGGGGAAGCCGGCCCCGCCGCGCCCGCGCAGCCCGCTGCGCGTGATCTCGTCAACTACCTGCTGGGGCGTCATCTCGGTCAGGACCTTCATCAACGCCTGGTAGCCACCGGCGGCGATGTAGTCCTCGATCCGCTCGGGGTCCACTCTGCCGCAGTTCTCCAGCACGATCTTGAGCTGGCGCGTGAAGAAAGGTTGATCGAGCGGGGTCTCTAACCGCTTCACTGGCTCGCCGCCCAGATGGGTCACGATCGCGTCGGCGTCCTCTGGCTTGACGAACTGGTAAAGCAGCGAGCGCGGCCTGGCCAGGCCATCAGGCGCAGCGCCGTCGTCCCGCGAGACGACCTCTACCAGCGGGCCGAGCGAGCACAGGCCGGGGCAGCCTACGCACTTCACTGCGGCTTCATTTTGCCTGCCCTGCTGCTTCAGCGCGGCTTGCAGGGCCTTGGCGATCTGCTCGCTGTTCAGCGCCTGGCAGGCTGTGCCCACGCACACGTGCAGGTGATGACGCTTCTGCGCCTGGGCCAGGCGCTCATTGTTGGCAATTGCGTTCAGTTCTTCGAGGTTCATGGCTGGGCATGCTCCATGCTGACCAGGCGCTGAGCGATCTGGTCAGCCACGGTCTCGGGCAGGACTTTGCCGATCGTCTCGCCGTCGAGGGTGAGCACCGGCGCAAGGGCGCACGAGCCGAAGCAGCGCGCGGTGAGCAGCGAGAGCTGGTTATCGGCGGTCGTGCCGCCGGCTTTCACGCCGTATGCGTCCTCGATCGCGCGCAGCACCTCGTGCGCGCCCTTGATGTAGCACGCTGTGCCCATGCAGACCACGCAGGTGTGCGCGCCCTGCGGCTTGAGGGTGAAGTAGTTGTAGAACGTGGCCACGCCGAACACCTTGCTCGGCGGCAGCCGCAGCGTCCGCGCGATGTGGCGCAGCGTGAAGTCGTCCAGATAACCAAAAGCTTCCTGGGCGCTATGTAACGCCTCGATTAGCCCATGGCCTTGGTAGCCGTAGCGGCGCATCGCCGCCTCGATCAGCTTATAGCGCTTGTCGCTCAACACGCGCGCGTCGGGCTGGCTGCTGTTGCCAGCGGGGGAGGGGCGGTTCGATTCGTTAACCAT
>DAOTYZ010000364.1:0-16797 GCA_034434555.1 Candidatus Roseilinea sp. | reverse complement strand
CTGGAGCGCGAATACGACCTGGACGTGGTGATCACCGCGCCGAGCGTGGAATACGAGGCCGTGTTGACCAACGGTCAAGTGATCAAGGTGGATCGCCCGGCGGACATGCCCGATCCCTCGCGCCTGGCCGAGATGCGCGAGCCATGGATGAAGATCGAGATCTTCACGCCCAAGGAGTACATCGGCCCGATCATGGAGCTGGTCACCCGCCGGCGCGGGGTGAGCGAGAGCATGGAGTATCTCGACGCTAACCGCGTGGTGCTGAAATACCGCATGCCGCTGGCCGAGATGATCGTGGACTTTTACGATAAGCTCAAGAGCGTCACGCGCGGCTATGCCTCGCTCGACTATCAGTTCGACAGCTACCGCGCCGGCGAGCTGGTGAAGCTCAACATCTTGATCAACGGCGATCCGCTCGATAGCCTGGCGATGATCGTGCACCGTGATCAGGCCTACGCGCGCGGCAGCGCGCTGGCCAAGAAGATCAAAGAGGCAATCCCGCGCCAGATGTTCGAGGTGCCGATCCAGGCCGCGGTCGGCGGGCGGATCGTCGCCCGCGAGACCAAGCCGGCCCTGCGCAAGGACGTGCTGGCCAAGTGCTACGGCGGCGACGTCACGCGCAAACGCAAGCTGCTGGAGAAGCAGAAGGAAGGCAAGAAGCGCATGAAAATGTTCGGCAGCGTGGAGATCCCCCAGGAAGCTTTCATGGCCATGCTGAAGCTGGAGGAGTGACCGACCAGGCGATGGAACTGGCCGAGCTGCGCGCCAAGCTCAACCGACTGAGTGAGCAGATCGTTGGCCGCTTGAAGGACCGCGCGTGGTTTGCGCTCAACCCGGCGGTCTATACTCCCGGCGCGATCCCCATCACCGGCCGGCCCGATCTCTCGTTCATGGAATGGGCGCTGGAGGGGCTGGAGCGCTATCACGCCTCGCTCGGCCGCTTCGACGTGCCCGACCAGCATCCGCTCCTGCCGGAGGTGGTCGGCCCCTCGCCCGTGCAGCGCAGGTTCACCCTGCCGCGCCTGCCGGCGATCGCCCCACCCCCGCGCGACCAGCTCATCCGCTATTACATCTCGATCTTGCCGCGCCTGTGCAGACCTGGGGACGATCCCCACTATTACGGCGAGACGGCCTACGCCGATGCCGACCTGCTGGCGCGGATCAACGAGCGCATCTACCTGGGCGCGTTCGTCGCCCATTCCAAGCTGGCGCGCCGGCCGGAGATCGCCGCGCTGGCCGCCCAGCCCGACGCGCTGCGCGCCGCCCTGCGCGACCCGCAGCGCGAGGCCGACGTGATCGCCCAGGCGCGCGCTGCCGCCGAGCGCTACGGCTTAGACGCCGGCTTGATCGCCGAGGTCTTCGCCTGGATCATCGCCCAGACGCTGGACTTGGAAGTGCGCTTCGTCCAGCAGGTGGCCGCGTCTCAGGCCCAACCTTTGGCTGGCTAATGCACGAGATCGCCCAGAACGTCTATCAAATCCCCGCCCGCTTCGTCAATTTCTATCTCATCGCCGAGCCGGACGGCCTGACGCTGGTGGACACCGGCATCATCGGCGATGGCGCGCGGCGCGCTTGGCAGGCCATCGCCCGCCTGGGCCGGCAGCCCACCGAGCTAGCGCACATCCTGATCACCCACGCCGACCCCGACCACTACGGCAGCGCCAATGAACTGCGCCGGCGGAGCGGCGCGCGCGTCTACGCCAGCGCGCCAGAGGCCGCAGCGATGGCGCGCGGCGTGATGTCCCGGCCCATCCGCGGCAATCGCCTATCGCGCGGGCTGTTCGGCTTGCTGCTCCGCCTGCTCATGCCGACCGAGCCGACCGCAACCGACGAAGTGATCGCCCACGACCAGACATTGCCCATCCTGGGCGGCCTGCGGGTGGTTGCCACCCCTGGCCATACGCCGGGCCACTGCTCGTTTTACGCGCCGGCCTTGGGCCTGCTGTTCGTCGGCGATTCGCTCCAAGCGCCGAACAGCGTGGCGAAACCGGCGCCAGCGATGGTGACTTGGGACACGCAGCGCATCCACGAGAGCCTCTGCGCGCAAGCGGCGCTGGGCGCGCAGATCATCGCGCCTGGGCATGGGCAGGTATTGCGCGGCGCGCACCATCTGCGGGCGCTGTGCGGCTAGAGCTTCACGTGACATGTTTGTCGGGCCGGCGCAGCCCTGGTCAACGTGGCCGCCCAGATGCTTCGCGGGGGTCGTAGCACCGCTACGCCCCCTACACGACAATGTGGGGGTGGGCATGGGTGGCTACAGGGGGGCTTTGGTCGGGCGGGATTTTGGATGCTTCGCGTTGGCATGACAGACTGATATGACAAGCTGAACGATATCCATGAACGCTCCTGTGTAAATCCGAACTCACGTTAAAAACCTCTGCGTCCTTCGCGTCTCTGCGTGCGTGTTCCTTGTAACACCTTCAAGTGGCGCACTCCCTGCATTCCCCAACGCATCTCTCCCCTGGTAGAATCTAGGGCCGTCCATTACGCTGGACTATTTGCTGGATTAATCAAGAGTTCGCCTGAGGAGAGAGTGCTGTGGCAAATACTGAATCGGCAAAGCAACGGGCGCGTAACAGCGCGCGCAAGGCGCAATACAACCGGCTGCATCGTTCGCGAGCGCGCACGGCGATCAAAAAGACACGCTTAGCGCTGACGATGAAGAACTTTGAGCAGGCAAAAGCTGAGCTGCTCAAAGCGATTAGCTATCTAGACCGCGCAGCAGGTAAGGGCGTCATTCACAAGAACAACGCGGCTCGCCGCAAGTCACGCCTGATGAAGCTCTACAACAAGATGACTGCTTCGGCGCGGTCGTGAACGACCAGATCTGGATAAGTCACGCGTTGTGCGCTTGAGGGCGAATCAGTAAGACGGGGCAGGGTGCACCGTGAACGACCTGTTCGGCTACGCTGCCCATTAGCAACCGGCTTAGTCCAGTCCGCCCGTGAGTGGACATGACGATTAGGTCAACGTTCTCATCGCGCGCGCATTTCAGCAGCGCGTCAGACACCTTGCCCTCTAGAACAATGGTTTGAACGGCCAAATCGGCCAAGGTGAGCCGGGCTGCCTGTTGCTCGAGATATTCTTCCGCGCTGAGATGAAAGACCTCCGGGATGGCTGTCGCTGGCACGAATACCCCTGGAGGTGGCTCGTGTGGTTCATCCACACGGGCGAGCAGGATCGTCGCGCTGTCATATTCGGCTAGACCGCGCGCATAGGGCAATGCTTCCTCTGCAAAGGACGATCCGTCCAAGGGAACCATGATCTTTTTGAACATCCTAGGCCTCGCCTTTCTTTGAGTTGCCGCCGTATTTTACGGGAAGCGAATGGGGAGAGGCACACTCACTACTGGGGGCACAAGTGAGCGATGGCAGTGCCGTCGCCCACCCGGATTCCTGGCTCAGTGTGACCGGGCAGCGTTTAGTTGGGCTAGGGATAAGCAGGGGGCTGCTTGGAGAGGCTATTCTATGGGTATGGCCCGCTGCCGGCGCAACAGCACATATAGGCCGATCGTGGTCGCGCTCAGTTGAAAGGCCAAACAGCTCAGCACGGCTGCCGTGACCAGTGGGGCATCTTCTGCCGGCACGCCGAGCTGGCGCGCTGCCTGTGTCGGCATCGGGGTGGGTGCGACAGCCTCGCGTGCCTCGGTCGGCGCCGCTGTCGGGCGCAAGGTGACGATCAAAGCCGCGGCCGGCCACTCATCTATACGCGGCAGGGGCGGCGTTGGTGTGGGGCTGGCTACAGGCGCCGGCAATTCGGCGATGGCTGCGCCTGCGCCGATCTGCGGGTTGACTTCAGGCGTAGGCAACAGGCTGCCCTCTGGGGCAAGCGGGCGCACAGCACCCGAGGCGACGGGGTCGTATTCGATGCTATCGGCAGCGAACGTGGTGCGGCCAGCGCCATCGCGCATCTCCACGTAGATGGTGTGCCTGCCGGGCTGGGCCGGCAGCGTGTAGGGGATGAGCCGCTCCCAGGGCTGCCAGGCAGCGCCGGCGAAGTCGGGGCGATCGCTCAGGCGCACCTCCACGACGCGCCCGATCGCGTTTTGTGTGCCCTCCGGCACAGCCTCTTCTTGGGTGAGCAGCACAGCCACTTGGCGGCTGTTCGTCACTGGCGCGTCTTCATTGATGAAGATGGGCAGCAAGTTGGGCTGCGCGCCAAAGGTCAACGTCCAGTAAGTGCGCGTCTGGTCTTTGGCGATGCCGATCCCCACCTCGCGCAAGCTGGTGCTGAGCAGAATGCGCCGTTGTTCGGCGTTGCCCAGCAAAAACACCAGTCCCTGGTCGAAGCTGCCTTGGCCAGCGTAGACGCTCTCGGCCCACACTTGCAGCCCTGGCCAGGCGGCGTAGCCGGTCTTGGCGATGCGCTCGGCGGGAGACGAGCCATCTGAGCCGATCGTATCCACAAAGCCGGCGCTGGCCATGTCTTCACTGTGTGCCTGGGCCGCCTTATCCAGCAAGGGATTCCACGCCAGCGGCGCTAAGCCGTTGCTGCGTCGCACCTCGTTTAGCTGGGTCAGCGCGTCTCGCTTAGCCTGTTCTATCTCCGCAGCGTAAGCGGGGGAGAGGGCGAGCGCCAGCGCGCATGTCGCGCTGAACAGCGCTGGCACGATGCGCGTTCTCATGCTAATGTTCCGCGCGCCACACCTGGATGATCTGGGCCATGATGCTGACGGCGATCTCCTCGGGCGTTTCGGCGTGAATTTCGATACCGATGGGCGCGTGTACGCGCTGTAGGTCGGATTCACTGATGCCCTGTGCGCGGAGGGCCTGGGCGGCCACTGCCCAGCGTCGCGCGCTGCCGATGACGCCGATGTAGCGCACCGGTGAGCGGAGCAGATGCGGCAGGGCGGCGACGTCAATCGGGTAGCCGCGCGTCACCATGGCCACGTATGTATGCGCAGTTAACGGCAGACGGTCGAATTGGTCAACCAGTGGCCCGGGCAGGTATAAGTCAGCGCCAGGGCACTGGTCTGGCGTGCATAGCTCTGTGCGATCGTCGTTCAGCACTACACGGAAACCACACCACTTGGCCAGATGGACGAGCGCTCGTCCGACATGCCCTGCGCCAACGACGAGAAGAGTCGGCGCCGGCAGGAGTGGCTCAATGAAGACCTCGACCGTGCCGCCACAAACGCCGGGATCGCCGCGCTGGAGGTCAGCCAAGTGATAAGTTGCTGTGCGTGATTGGCCGTCAGCGATGGCTTGTTTGGCAAGCTGAAGGGCACGGTTCTCCATCTCGCCACCACCGATTGTGCCTTCCACGATAGCACCCTGAGCGTTGACCAGCATCTTGGCGCCGGCGTGGCGTGGCACGCTGCCACTCGTCCGGACCACTGTCACCAGCGCGCACGGTTCGCCGCGCCTGATGTGTTCGGTTGCCTGCTCGAACACCCTGATCATGCTTAGCCTTAGCTTTCTACCAGATATTCAAACAGCAGTGTGCCTGCGGTCCAGAAGATCACGATGAAGGCACCCTGCACGCCGATCCAGGCAGTGAACTCGGTCAGCGGCAGGCGATCTAGAAAGCCGGAGGTGGCGATCACCGACGCCACGAGCAACGGCAGGGCAACTGGGAAGAGCAAGATGGGCAAAAAGACCTCGCGGGCGCGGGTGCTGGCGGCCATCGTTGCGATTAACGTGCCAGCGCCGGCGTAGCCGATCACACCCAGGGCCGCCACCATCCACACGCCGGGCTGCATGAGCGATTCGTCGAACAGGATCGCCATCAGCGGCAGGATGAGCGCAGCCACGAACAGCGTGAAGATTACGTTGGTGATCGCTTTGCCGGCGAAGATCACGCTGCGATCGCAGGGGGCGAGCAGCAGGCCGTCTATGCATTGGTTGATCTGTTCTGATGACATCGAGCGCGACAACCCCAGCGTGCCGGCAAAGACGAGCGTCACCCAGAGGATGCCAGGGGTCAGCGGACGGAAGGTATCTACGCGCAGGCGCAAGGCGAAATTGAACATGACGATGGCCATCACCGCGAAGATCAGCATGGCAGTAATCGCTTCGCGCGTGCGCAGCTCCAGGATGATGTCTTTGCGGACGATGGCCGCGATCTGGTCAATCGCAACTCGCATGATGAGAGGGGGCATCGCGCATGTGCGCCGCTAGCCGGTCGGGCGTGAGGTCTTCGTAAAGCTCTTCGCTCACCTGGCCGCCCTTTAGGATCACAGCGCGCGTCACCCCGCTTAAACCGCGTCTGAGTTCGTGGGTAGCCATGATGACGGCGTGTCCCTGGCTCACCAGCTCGCGCAATAAATTAGATAGGTTGGCTGCCGAAGTCTGATCGAGGCCAGTGAAAGGCTCGTCGAGGAGCAGTACGGATGGGTTGTGCAAGAGGGCGCGGGCGATCGTCAGGCGCTGAAGCATGCCGCGCGAAAAGGTGCGCGCCAAGTCGCCCCGGCGCGTCCATAGGTTCATGCGCCGCAGCGCCTCTTCAACCCGCACCGCCAGCACAGCCTGTTGAATGCCATACAACCGGCCATAGAACATCAGGTTCTCGTAGGCGCTCAGGTCGGCATAGGTGAGGGAAGCATGGGACACCAGGCCAATATAGGCACGCGCGCGCTCAGGCTGGGCGAGCGCGTCATTGCCGCAAATCATGAGCGCCCCGCTATCGGGCCGCATAAGCGTGGCCAAAACGCGCAGCAGGGTGGTCTTGCCGGCGCCGTTGGCGCCCAGCAGGGCGACAAATTCACCGCGTTGGACCTGGAGCGACACGCTGCGCAACACTGGGCGCAGACCGTATAGCTTGCCCACTTGGAAGGCCGAGAGCAAGGCGGTTGTATCCGGGGTGTGATGCGCGTGCGTCATTCCAATCTGCCGCGCAAGTGTAGCGTATGGTTGAGAGGAAGCACCAGATAACAAGAGGTGGTTCTGATGCTGAGAACACCGCTTGTGGGCCTGCTGATGCCGGCAGGGACGCGGGCGTTTTAGTGGTGACGACAGGACTTGAACCTGTGACCAAGGGCTTATGAGTCCCCTGCTCTACCGACTGAGCTACGTCACCCTGTTAAGCAGGTTAATTTTATCACTCTCTTACGGGGAGGGGTGCGTTGGGCGCATTCATGATTTGGGGGCATGAGCACGCAAGGGTCACCAGCGCCCTGCCTCACCTTATCATTCTGATCGCCAGCGAAGCATCTAGACGCGCGGCTAACCGGAGGGTGGCCGAGGCAGCAGGCTGGCGGATGCCGCTCAGCATGACACGCTAAACGATTACCCCTCTCCGCGAATACATCTGGTGCGTTCACAGCTAGGGGCAGAACTCTGGATGGACAACGGCACTGCCGTCGCCCCCACCCCCTATAAATCAGGCAGCCCGCGAGCGGTTGTCCCAGCTGGCGAACGCATCCCACATGGCTGCTTGGGTATAATCCTGCGACATTACGGCAAAGGGAAGATACCGCCAGTATGGAGAACCAAGTAGCCCCCGAACACGGCAGCACACCTAATCAGGGGGAAGAAGATTTCTCGCAGCTGCTGCCTCGCTACGAAGCCAAACAGCGCTTCGAGAAGGATCAGCTCGTGCGCGGCAGGATCATCAGCATTACTGAGCGCGAGATTCTGGTCGGGCTAGAAGGCGCAAAATCGGAAGGCATCGTCGCCAGCAAGGATATCGAGGCGTTGCCCAGGGATGTGCGCAACAGCCTGAAAGAGGGCGATGAGGTCTTCGCTTATGTCATTCAGCCCGAGGACACGAACGGCAATGTCCTGCTTTCACTGAGCAGGGCGATCACGGAGAAAGACTGGCAATATGTCGAGTCATTGCGACAGAAGCAACAGGCCGTCGAGTATCCGATCGTGGGCTTTAACAAGGGCGGGGTGATCATCAAGATAGGCCGGCTGCGCGGTTTCCTGCCGGCCTCGCAGCTCAGCGCAGCGCACCAGCGCATGCTGGGTGATGAGAACCTGACTCCAGAACAGCGCTTCCAGAAGCTCGTGGGCCAAAAAGCCCTCGTAAAAGTGATTGAGGTTGACCGCGAGCGCAGTCGCTTGATCCTCAGCGAACGCGCAGCCAGTAAGGAAGCTCGTCAGATGCAAAAGGAGCGCTTGCTCAGCAGCATCGAAGTTGGTCAGGTGCTTGAAGGCACGGTCACCAGCATCAAGGACTTCGGCGCATTCGTTGACCTGGGTGGCGCTGATGGCATGGTGCATCTGACTGAACTGGCCCACGGACGGGTTAAACACCCCAGCGAGGTTGTCAAGGAAGGCGATCAGGTGACCGTGAAAGTCATCGAGCTTGATCGGGAGACAGGACGCATTGCGCTCAGCATGAAGGCGTTGATGCCCGACCCGTGGTTGAGCGTTGAGGAACGTTATAAGCCTGGCCAGCTCATCGAGGCAGAGGTGGTCAGCCTGCATCCGCGCCATGGCGTCTTCGTCCGCCTGAAAGATGATCCAGCCATCGAGGGCCTGGTGCGCATGAATGAACTGAGCGACAAGCCGGTGAAAAGCCCGCGCGAGCTGGTGAAGGAAGGCCAGCAATTGACCCTGCGCGTGTTGCGCGTGGAATCCGCTCAGCGCCAGATCGCGCTCAGCCTGCGGCGGGTGAGCTGGGCGGAATATGCCGATATGGACTGGCAAGCAGAGGTGTTGGAGCAAGAGCACGCACCAGCGGACGAAGGCGTGCACGCAGAACTGTCGGAGCAAGAACGCATGCCAGCGGAAGAAGGCGTGCAAGCGCCAGCTCAGGCCGATGCGGATTGAACAGGGGGCGCAGAGGGTCTGCGCCCCTTGTCTTTTATGCGCTGGCTGTGATGCGCTAAGGCTGCTCTAACGCCTTAAGGTTAAGATTGATTAAAAGAGGTGAACTGTGGCAGGGAAGTTAGACCGATTTAACCAACGCGCCCGTCGTGTGTTGCAAATTGCGAATGAAGAGGCCGAGCGCTTGTCTCACAACTATATCGGCACCGAACATCTCCTGCTTGGTTTGGTCAAAGAGGAGAACGGCATCGCCGGTCGCGTACTGCGTGAGATGGGGGCCAAGCCAGAGCGCGTGGCCGAAATGGTTGAGCGCATGACAGGGACAGGCCGACGGTCGCCATCCGCCGGCAAGCTGGAGTTGACGCCACGCACCAAGCAGGTGTTGGAATTTGCCGTCGAGGAGGCGCGCAAGCTAAGCCACAATTACATCGGCACCGAGCACCTCTTGCTGGGCCTGATCCGCCATGCTGATGGGGTGGCCATTGATGTGCTGCGCCAACTCGGCCTGACCCCAGACCGCATCCGCCGCGAGACGCTGCGCGCCATCCAACAAGAACAGCCCGATATAGCGCGCTCCTCTATTCCTTCTATCACTCAGAAGAAGGAGCGCCCTAAGACGCCAGCCCTGGATCAACTGGCCACTGACCTGACCGCGCTGGCAGAACAGGGCAAACTTGACCCCGTGATCGGCCGGGAGACCGAGATCGAGCGCGTGATTCAGATCCTGGCCCGGCGCACAAAGAACAATCCTTCGCTCATCGGGGAGCCGGGGGTGGGCAAAACCGCAATCGTTGAAGGGCTGGCCCAGCGCATCGTCAACGGCCAGACGCCAGAGCCGTTGCTGGGCAAGCGGGTGATGCAACTGGACGTTGGGTCACTGGTCGCCGGCACGATGTACCGCGGCCAGTTTGAAGAGCGGCTGAAGCGCGTTATCGAAGAGGTGAAGTCCAGCGACACCATCTTGTTCATTGACGAGGTACACATGCTGGTCGGTGCCGGCTCAGCCGGCAGCAGCGTGGACGCGGCCAACATTCTCAAGCCCGCCCTGGCGCGCGGCGAGTTCCAATGTATCGGCGCGACCACCCTCAACGAATACCGCAAATACATCGAGAGCGACGCAGCGCTGGAGCGGCGCTTCCAACCCGTATACGTAGAAGAACCGACCCCTGAGATGGCCATTGAAATCCTGCGCGGCGTGAAGGCAGCATACGAGGCGCACCACAAGCTGAAGATCAGCGACGAAGCGATACAAGCGGCTGTGCGTCTCTCCGCCCGCTACGTCCCAGACCGTTACCTGCCGGACAAAGCGATTGACCTCATTGACGAGTCCGCCTCGCGCGTCCGCATGTACAAGTCGCCCCAATCCATCAACCTTCAACGCGCCTTTCGCGAGCTTCGCCAGATCCAAAAGATGCGCGAGGACCTATACGCTGAGGGGCGCTACGAAGAAGCGACCCAGATGCGCGAGCGCGAGCGCGAACTGGTGGAGCAGATCGAGCAACTGCGCACGCAGTTTGACCCAGAAACCGAGGGCGCAGTGGTGACTGCCGACGACATCGCCGAGGTCGTCGCCATGTGGACGGGCATACCGGTTAAGCGGATCGCGACCACCGAAAGCGAGCGCTTGATCCATCTAGAAGACGAGTTACGCAAGCGCGTTGTCGGCCAAGAGGAGGCGATCGCAACCATCGCCAAAGCTGTTCGCCGCGCGCGCGCCGGCTTGAAAGACCCCAAGCGCCCAATGGGATCGTTCATCTTCCTGGGGCCGACCGGTGTGGGCAAGACGGAGCTGACCAAGGCGCTGGCCGAGCAGCTCTTCGGCAGCGAGGATGCGTTGCTGGTGCTGGACATGAGCGAGTTCATGGAGCGCCATACCGTCTCGCGCCTGGTCGGCGCGCCACCTGGCTATGTGGGTTATGACGATGCCGGTCAATTGACCGAGGCCGTACGCCGCCGGCCCTACACCATCGTCGTCTTTGACGAGATCGAGAAGGCCCATCCCGACGTATTCAACATGCTCTTGCAAATCATGGAAGAAGGACGGTTGAGCGACGCGCGCGGGCGCAAGGTGGACTTCCGGAACACCTGCATCATTATGACCAGCAATGTCGGCGCCGAGATGATCAAGCGCGAGAGCAGGCTGGGCTTCAGCGTCAGGCAAGATGAGCAGAAGGCCGCCGAAGAACAATTCGCCGAAGTGAAGGATAAGTTGCTTGGCCAGCTCAAGCGCCTGTTCCGCCCGGAGTTCCTCAACCGCATAGACGCGACGATCGTCTTCCGGCCGCTGACCAAAGCGCAAATCGCGCAAATCGTCACGCTGGAGCTGAACAAGGTCCAGAAGCGGCTGGCCGAACACAACATCACCCTTGAGGTGACCGATGAGGCCAAGCAATACTTGGCGGAGAAAGGCTACGACCCGGACTACGGTGCGCGCCCACTGCGCCGCGCAATTCAGAGCGAGGTGGAGGACGTGCTCTCGGACGGGCTGCTCTCCGGCCAGTTCTCAGATAACGCCCATATTTTGATTGGGTTTGCCGATGGCAAGCTGACCTTCACCCAAACCGATCAGGTGGTTGGCGCGCCGGATGTCCCTATCCGACCTTTGCAGACTGTGCCAACGCAGCCCAACGGGGGTGATTCGCTGCTTGAGTCACTGGTCGCATAGCGGATTGCGCCGATTACGATTCAGGCGCTAAAGCCCGGTCTTCGCCCAGGCGAGGCCGGGCTTTGTCACTCTTGGCGCGGGATGTTGATGCTGATCTCGGTCTTCTTAAATGTGCTGGCGCCGGTGTTCATCATCCTTGGCTTGGCGTACGCCGCCACGCGGCAGCTTCGGCTGGAAAGTCGCACCCTTTCGCGCCTGGCGTACTACGTGCTGACGCCAGCGTTTGTCTTTCAGGTGATCAGCACCGCCCGCATCGAGCTTGGGCTGGCTGCGCGCATGGTGGCTTTTATCACGCTGGTGTATGTTGGCTCGGTGGCGCTTGCGTTTGCTGTGGCGCGCCTGCTGCGGTGTAGCCGACAGATGACGATCTCATATATGATGATCGCGTCTTTTGGGAACGTGGGCAATTTCGGGCTGCCCATCTCACAGTTTGCACAAGGCAACGCGGCGCTGCTGCCGGCGACGCTCTACTTTCTGGCTAACTTGGTGTTCGCGCTCGTCCTGTGTGTGATGCTGGCCAATGCAGGCCGCGGCCGGCTGGTCCACGCTTTGGGGCGCGTGGCCAGCACACCGGCGCTGCTGGCGCTGATCCCCGCCCTGGTGGTTAATGTGACGGGTGTCCAAGTGCCAGCGGTCATCGCACGCCCGATTGAGCTGCTGGCCGCGGCGATGATCCCGGCGATGCTCATCGCGCTGGGCGTGCAATTTGCCAATGCCGGCATCCCACGCTTCAACCGGGATATGTTGGCGGCGGCCGGCGTGCGCCTTATCTCCGGGCCACTGCTGGCGTTTGCGCTGGCCGAGGGATTCGGCCTGCCTGCGCTTGAGCGCAATGTGGGCATCCTGCAGGCCAGCATGCCGGCGGCGGTGCTGGTCTCGATCATCGCCATGGAGAACGACATCGTGCCTGAGTTCACCACAGTCGCTGTGCTTTTCTCCAACCTCGCCAGCGTGGCCACGTTATCGTTTGTGCTGGCCGCCCTCTAACTCTCGCGTGGCATGGGAGCGCTGATCATCGCTGCGCTGGCGACGCTGCTGATCGCTTTTGTGAGCGCACTGCTGCTGACGCCGCTGGCGATCCGCGCCGGCCTGCACTGGGGGATCGCCGACGAACCCGGCGGACGGCGCAGACACCCCCGCCGCACATCGCGGCTGGGCCTCATCCCGCTGTTCGGCGCGTTCACACTCGCTGCACTGCTCAGCCGCTCGTTCGGCGTCTCGTCGCTGGACCCGCGCGAGCCGCTGCGCTTTGCCGGCCTAATCGCCGGCAGCGTGGTGATCTTCCTGACGTCACTTGCCGACGACCGGCGCGACCTCTCGCCGCGCGCCCAGCTCGCCTTACAGGCATTCGGCGCGCTGGTGGCCATCAGCAGCCAGGTCTTCATCGAGCGCTTCACCAATCCGCTGACCGGTCGAGAAGTTGTGCTCACCGCGCCGGAGGTGCTCGGGCCTGGGTTGGGCTACGTGGCTGTGGTCGGGCTTTCGCTCTTTTGGTTTCTGGGCATGATCAACACGGTGAACTTCCTCGACGGCGTAGATGGGTTGGCATCCGCGATCGGCTTGATTGCCGCGGCGGTCGTGGCGATTCACATGTGGCGCGAGGCGCAATACAGCGTCTCTCTGCTGCCGATTGCGCTGATCGGGGCGTTGGCTGGCTTTCTCGTCTTTAATCGACCGCCGGCACGCATCTTCCTGGGCGGCGGCGCGGCCTATCTGGGTTACCTGCTGGCCTGTGTGGGCATCGTCGGCGGCGCTAAGGTGGCCTTGCTGTTGCTGGTGATGGGTTTGCCGATCGCCGACGTGCTCTGGCAGATCATTGACCGCATCCGCCAGGGGCGCAGCCCAGCCACACCCGATCGCGGCCATTTACATCTTCGCCTCTTTGACCAAGGCTGGCCGGCCAGCCGGATCGTGGCGCTATATGCCTCAGCTTGCCTCTTGCTCGGCTCGGCAGCGCTGCTCCCGATGTCTCCACTGGCCAAGCTCCTAACGCTGCTAGTGTTGTTCGTGATGGTGAGCGCGCTGCTGTTCCGTCTCTCCATAGCCGGCAACAAACCTACGCCACTTTCTCCCGCGCGGGAGTCGCGCTCTCAGCAATGATTCAGCTAAAGACCTTATGCTGCCTATGTTGACAGCATCGAGATATTAAGTTACACTCCTGTCAAATCAGAGTTTATCCAGAGTTCACACCTGAGCCAGGCAACGATATGGGAGCGCACACCGATGGAAAGTAAGTGGTTTGAGATACGAGACTTGCACGTGAGAGTCGCCGACACGGATCGCGAGATCCTCAAGGGGCTAAGCCTCTCCATGAACGCCGGGGAAATTCATGCCATCATGGGTCCGAATGGCAGCGGCAAGAGCACGCTGGCATACGCCTTGGCTGGCCATCCGAGCTATGAGGTGACCGCCGGCGAGGTGCTGTTCAAGGGCCAGGACATCCTAGAGATGGAAGCTGACGAGCGCGGACGGGCGGGAATCTTCTTGGCCTTTCAATATCCGGTGGCCATTTCGGGAGTCACGGTGGCTAACTTCCTGCGCACGGCGATCAACGCGCGCATCAAGGCCGAGGCTGCGGCCAAGAATGGTGGCACGGTGCCGCCGGATGTCAAGGGCATCCCCATCCCCGTCTTCACCAAGCAACTGCGCGAAGCGCTGCAATTGCTCAAAGTGGATAATGCCTTCGCCGGCCGCTACCTGAACGACGGCTTCAGCGGCGGCGAGAAGAAGCGCGCCGAGATCCTCCAGATGGCCATGCTCAAGCCGGAGCTGGCTATCCTGGATGAGACCGACTCCGGCCTGGATATTGACGCGCTGCGCATTGTGAGCGAAGGGGTGAACACCATCCACGCGCAAAATCCGAAGATGGGCGTGTTGGTGATCACGCACTATCAGCGTCTGCTCAACTACATCAAGCCCGATTACGTGCATGTGCTGATTGACGGCCGCATCGTGGAGAGCGGTGGGCCGGACCTGGCGCTGCACTTGGAGGAGCACGGTTACGACTGGCTAAAGGAATCGGAAGGAGAGAACCGATAGGAGATGTGCCATGGCTGAGGAGAAGTCTCAGGTTTCAGTGAATGAAGAGTATCTGGAGAAGTATGGCTTTGCGGAGCCTGAAAACTATGTCTTCAAGAGCCGCAAGGGCCTGGATGAGGAGATCGTCAAGGAGATTTCTTGGCTGAAGGGCGAGCCAGAGTGGATGACCCGCTTCCGGCTGGCATCGCTGGCGGCTTTTAACAGCAAGCCAATGCCCAACTGGGGTGGCGAAGCGCTGAAGGAGATTGACTTCAACGACATCTACTACTATATTCGCCCAACCGACAAGCAGGCGAGTTCGTGGGATGAGCTACCCCAGGAAATTAAAGATACCTATGACCGACTGGGCATCCCGGAGGCGGAGAAGAAGTATCTGGCCGGCGTGGGCGCGCAGTATGAATCCGAGGTGATCTACCACAACCTGGCCAAGGAGCTGGAAGCCCAGGGCGTGATCTTCCTGGACACCGACAGCGCCCTGCGCGAGTATCCTGAGCTGTTCCGCCAGTATTTCGGCACGGTCATCCCCTACACGGACAACAAGTTTGCCGCGCTCAACAGTGCGGTATGGTCGGGTGGCTCGTTTATCTACGTGCCGCCAGGCGTGAAGATCGAGATGCCCCTCCAGGCATACTTCCGCATCAACGCCAAGAACGTGGGCCAGTTCGAGCGCACGCTGATCATCGTGGACGAGGGCGCGCAAGTGCATTACGTCGAGGGGTGCACCGCGCCGGTCTATTCCAGCGATTCTCTGCACAGCGCGGTGGTCGAGATCATCGTCAAAAAGGGCGCCCGCTGCCGCTACACCACGATCCAAAACTGGAGCACGAATGTGTACAACCTGGTGACCAAGCGGGCGGCGGCCTACGAAGGCGCCACGATGGAATGGGTGGATGGCAATTTAGGATGCCTGGCCGAAGGCTCGACGGTGATCACGCCAGAAGGCATCAAGACCATTGAGTCGTTGGACGTGAATGACCAGGTGCTTTCGTATGACGAGCAAACCGGCCAACTGTGCTTCCGGCGCGTGTTGGCCAAGCGATTCTCTGGTTATCAACCGGTGCACACGGTGGCTGCCGGCGAGCGCAAGCTGCGCGTGACCGCCAATCACCCGTTCTACTCATACGTTTATCAACCCGACGCAGCCAAAAAGTCAGGGCGCTATCGCTTGGCTTACGTGCGCGCGGATCACCTGCGGCAGGCGATCGTCCCATGCACCTCGCTGGATTATGGCGCGCCTTACCTGCTACAGTTGCCGTCGGATGAGGTGACTTTCAACACCAGCAATCAGTATGCCGATGGACTCACCGCGACGCGCAGCAGGGAGTCGCGCTTGAAGGACGTCGTCCAGACCACCGACGATCTGATGTGGCTCTTCGGATACTGGCTTGGCGACGGCAACCTCGATGTGCGCGAAGCCAAGACTGCCGGCGTCATCCGCTGGGCGAAAGTGGGCTTTGCGACGCCGGCGACTGACCGCGCGCGTGAGCAATTGCTCAGCGTGATGTCAACAGTCTTGGAAGCAGAACCAACGGAGCGCAAGGATGGTCATCATCTCTCTTGGAGCAGCAAGGCGCTGGCTGAGCTGTTGACGCTGAATGGTTTTGTAGGCTCAGACGGCAAGAAGCGCGTGCCCGAGTGGATCGGCTCATTGCCTGAATCGCAGCGCCTGGCGTTCATCGCCGGCTACCTGGATGCTGATGGGCATGTGTCGCCTGCGCGCCGATTCGTGCTCAAGTCTTCCGACCGCAGGCTGCTGGAAAGCGTCGCTTTTCTGTTGACTACGCTGGGCATCACCGCGCGTCTGCAGACTGAATTTGATCAGCCGCGCAAAGTGTCCATTATGGGGGTGGAGTGCACGGCCCATGGCGCGCACATTCTGTCCTTCCCCCTGGATGAACGCTTATTGCGGCATGTCAGCCCGTCGCTGCGCGAGGCGGCTGCGGCCTGCGCGCCGGCCAAGCTGCGCCATCATCGCCGCATCGGGCGTTCGAGCATCACCCTGCCCGAGGCTGTCGAGGTCGTTGATGTGACAGTATCCGAAGCCAGCGCCGAGCCTGTGCCGACATGGGATATCGAGGTTGAGGGCACGGGCAACTTTGTGTCTCAGGGATTCATTGTCCACAACTCTAAGCTGACAATGAAATATCCGTCCGTCTACCTGATGGAGCCAGGCGCGCACGGCGAGATCCTCTCGATCGCTTTTGCCGGCCGCGGCCAGCACCAAGACGCCGGCGGCAAGGTGGTGCACGCCGCGCCCAACACCACCAGCAAGATCATCTCCAAGTCCATCAGCAAGGACGGCGGGCGCACCAGCTACCGCGGCCTGCTCAAGGTGTATCGCAACGCCGAGAACAGCCGCAGCAACGTCGTGTGCGACGC
>DAOTYZ010000363.1:0-16315 GCA_034434555.1 Candidatus Roseilinea sp. | reverse complement strand
AAGCACCGAGAACGTTCGACGCATTGCGCCGCAGTATCGGCAAGCTGGAGACAATAGCGCGCGTGTCTTTCTTTCACTCGGATCGCTTCGGCAGCGTTTTCGCCGTGTCAGTGTCCTCGACGGGTACTTCGTCGAAGACTTAGCAACCGGCGCATGGGGTTCAGCGACAATCGGCTACGTTTTCCCCGCGACTGCCGATGGTGAACGGTTTTTCTATGTCGGCGGTGAAGCAGAGCAGTCCGGCTACCTTGCTGACGATCGGTTATATCTATTCGGTCGAGTCAGCGCCGGGTCTGGCTTTGAACAGGGAGAAGCCCGCTACACGGCGATCGAATCCATGGGGCTTGGTCATTGGCGTGCCGCACCTGGGGTTGTCCTTGCGGGACGGTTCTTGCAACAAACTGTTTGGAATTGGAAGGCATTCCGCCAGTTAGTCCTCGATAACGATATCGGACTTCGGAGCTATGCGGTCAACCAGCTTGTCGGGGATAACCGCTTTCTCTACAACCTTGAGCTTCGGCTCTTTCCGTCATGGCGCGTATGGATCTTCGGACTCAGTGGCGCTGCGTTTCTCGACGGTGGCACTGTGTGGATGCAAGGGGAGCAATTTGGTCGTGTGCGTTTCCATCATGCAATCGGTATCGGCATTCGGGTGCACAATTTCAAGTGGCAGCAGGACGGCGGCATACTTCGACTCGATCTGGCGTACAATCTCGATACTCGCCGCATTGGGATTGTGTTTTCGAGCAACCAACTGTTTTCGGCAGTACGCTCGCACCAATTTCAGCTTCCGACCTTCTACGGCAGCACGATTGATACGGAATAGCACAGCTACCGTACCAGGAGCAAGGAGCGGACCTCGTCGCGTTCGAGCAGGTAGATGCCAGGGCGTAACCCGCCGGGGATAGCGATTGGGGTGGCCTGTCCGTCACCGATGTGCTCGAACACGACGCGACCGACCAAGTCACGAATGCGCACCAGGTGCGCTGCGGTAATGAGAGTTGTCATCGCATCGTCGGCAAGGATGCTTTCGATGGTAACGCCGCAGGAGCTGTGAGCCTTCCACTGGATATCGGTGGCAAGGAGTGCAAGGGGGAGTAGTTTTATGCCGCAGGGAGTAGTCAGCACGAGGGTATCGCGGTGTTCGCCGCGCGCCCAGGAGGACCAGCAGACCAGGAGGGTACGGCGTTCGCCGGGGGCGAGCTCCAGGGGTAGCTGGTGCAGAGGCAGTGACCACTCGACGTTACGGGCAAGCACGATGTCGTCGAGCCAGAGTGTATCGGAGGAGGGGTTGGTGACCTCGATGGTATCGCAGTGGAGTGTTGCGATTGGAGCTGATCGAGGGGGATTGCTCAGAAGTCTGATGCGCACCGAAGGAATCAGGGAGATGGTGATGGAGTCGGAGGTTGAGCATCCGGCGGAATCGGTTGCGGTGACCGAGTACGTACCGGGCTTGGAGACCCAGATGCGCGGCGAGTTCTGACCAGTTGACCACAGATATTGAGCAAAGCCGTCGGAAGCTGAGAGTGTGACGGTGTCGCCGTCGCAGAGGGTTGTCGGTCCGGTGATGGTGAGTGGCTCAGTGATGCAGCCGTCCATCAACACCTCGATGGTGGGCGTGTTGCGGTTGGTGGTGTCCAGTCCGGAGATGGCAACAATAACAGGTCGGCGATTCACTGGGTGTTGCATTGAAATCAGAATTGGATAACCGCGAGCTACGTTAAGTTGAGGAGCTAAGGACGCTGTATAGGTGCGAATATCTACCCACTCACATATGGAAAGTGCGGTGTTTGAATTTGAATACCCTCCAGCAATGAGGATCGTATCATTAGACCACTGCGCCATTCCATGCCACTTCCTGCCGGACAGGAGAATGCTTTGAGTTGTAAATCTATCGGCTGATTCAATACTTACTTCAGGTGATGTAACATACGGATTTTCACGAATCTCTCCTCCCGTTGCGCACAAGCGACCATCGAAGAGTTTAATAAGGGCTGGTGCTTTTAGGGCAGTACCGATTTGGGAATGGTAGCGCCATTGCGCTGATGCATCATCGAAAAAGTACACAGTATCTGTGCGATAGCTATTCGGTCCACCTGTTCGTCCACCAAAAATACACACTTTACCACTGCTTGATATACCGGAAACAAGATCCGTCATAGGGTTGGGATAGTCCGTTGTTGCTCTGCTCTGTCCCGTACGAATATCGAAAATTTCTGCGCTAGCGGTTGTACTGAGATTCCCAAGCCGACCTCCTACAACTAAGATTTCATGATCATTGAGCCAAGCGGCAGTATGCTGGCGTCGGGGCACCAGCAGATTGCCGATAATTCTCCACTGATTAGTTTGACGGTCGTAGTATTCTACCGTGGGAGTATTCATACCAGCGCCACCACTGAATTGGACAGATTCAGTAATCCCGCTGATCACAACAACATTGGAATCGGGAGTCAACAAAGCAACGAACTCTGCTCTGCCAACGTTCAACGGTGCGGCAGACCGCACGGTCCAGGTTCGGATGTCAATAATTTCACAATCCTGCAGCGGTGTACCCATAAAATGGTTTGTTGAGTATCCCCACCCTCCAATGACCAAGATTTCTGTTTTCGAAATTGGGAGGGCACAGAAACGATGGCGTCCTACTTGAAGCGAGTCAATGAGAGTCCATCTGCTTTGTGCAGCAATATGGGTAGTCACTATCACCAGTATGAGCGCAATTTTTATCATGGCGATCATGCCGGGTAAATTGATTCATGCTGGGTGCACAAATACGACGTTATCAAACTCGCCGTGGTAGTTGACAATGTAATCCGAAGGAGAAGTTGATACCGGCTTCAGTGCACCAGTAGGATCGATTTGATGCATGCGATAACCACGATCCAACAGAAATTGTGCGGCTGGTACTGAAAGATCAATTCCTCGTTGACCTGGACAGATCTCTACAACAATGATTGGGTGATGGTTTTCTATTACCGTAGAGCTGCCTGCAAGTACTAATCTTTCGGCACCTTCGACATCAATTTTGATTACTGTTGGTGCGTGGTTCTGTTGTGCATACATGTCAAGCTGTGTTGTCCTCACAGTAATTGTGTTTGCGACCTTATCGAGCGTCTCCTTGACAAGTGTGCTGGTTAGGTACCAGTCAGGAGGAAGGTACATAGTTATTTCACCATCTGTGTCTGAAAGTGCTATGCAATTTGCGAACACCTGTTTTCCATACGCTGCAACGTTATCTCGGAGGAGTCGAAAAGTAGTAGGTACTGGCTCAAATGCGTGGACCTCAGCGCCAATTTCGGCAGCCAACATCGAATAATATCCAATGTTGGCTCCTACATCATAAAAGACGTCGTTTGCTGTAAGCCTCTGGAGAAGAAATCGAGTCAGTCGCACTTCTGGCTCTGAACCAGGTGCTCCTCGAAACAACAGACGGAACGACTCTGCTGCTCGAAGCTCAATAAATATAGGTTTGCCCCAGAATGTGCTGCTTTGTATTGTTCTTCGACCCAACCGGGGGAATGCGACCGTCAGGTAGTGAAGTCCAGCGCTCAGGATATACTGAGGGCCGAACAGCTTCAATCGTTGGAATATGCGTTGGATGGTTGAACTGTGGTTCTGAACCGTTTGAGCCCATGCTACAGCACGAGCGTATGCACTGAGTTTGTTCAGTAGCTCTGTTAATTCCTGGGCTGAAGCCATAGGCTGTATGGTAAACGATGACCTCCCAAAAATACAGCAATTACAGCGGATTTTGATCACCGCACCAGCAGCAGTGCTGGGGAGCCATCGTGGTCGAGAATGTAGAGACCCGGCAGCAGGGATGCCGTCTGTTCGAGCACGGCACTGACTCTGCTGCCAAGACTACAGCAGCGAAATACTCCCTTTGTTCATCCGTCCATGCAGCGTGCCCCTTTTTGGGGATTAGGTTCCACTTTTTGATTGCGACGGCATGATCGGCTTTCTGGCCAAACTCTTCGGTACTAAACACGAGCGGGACGTCCGAGCACTGCGCCCGATCGTGGCAACCATCAACGACATTTATAGCCAACTCTCCACGCTCAGCGACGACGAGATTCGCCAGCGCACCGAGCACTTTCGCGCCCTAGTAGCCGAACGGAAAGCTCCCTTCCAACGCGAACGCTCTGCGCTGGAAGAGCGCTTGCAGGACCCGGCACTCACGCAAGATCAACGCATCGGAATCTATCAACAGATCGCCCGCGCCGATGATGCCGAGTACGCCGCCGTCCACGCGCTGCTCGATGAGATCCTCCCCGAAGCCTTCGCCCTCTTCAAAGAAGTCTGCCGCCGGCTTGCCGAACGCCGCTACACGTACACCGTCACTGGCCACGAAGTCGTCTGGGATATGGTGCCCTACGACGTCCAGCTCATGGGTGGCATCGTCCTCCACCAAGGCAAGATCGCCGAGATGGCCACCGGCGAAGGGAAAACGCTCGTCGCCGTTGCACCGCTCTACTTGAACGCGCTGGCTGGCTACGGCGCGCACCTTGTCACCGTCAACGACTACCTTGCTCGCCGCGACAGTCAGTGGATGAAGCCTGTCTATGACATGCTCGGCGTCACAGTGGGGTGCATCCAATCGCAGATGGAGACCGCCGAGCGCAAGGCACAGTATCGCTGCGACATCACCTACGGCACCAACAACGAGTTCGGCTTCGACTACCTACGCGACAACATGACCACCGACCTGGCGGAATGCGTCCAGCGGGTGGACGAAGACGGCCAGCCGCTGCTCTACTTCGCCGTGATTGACGAGGTGGATAACCTGCTGATTGATGAGGCGCGCACCCCGCTCATCATCAGCGGGCCGGCGGATGAACCCTCCGGCCTGTATAAGCGCTTCGCCGAGCTGGTGCGCCGGCTGGAGCCGAGCAAGCACAACGACTTCAAGAATCCCGACGGCGATTACATCGTGGACCTGAAGGCCAGGAACGTCACGCTCACCGAGCAGGGGATCAGCAAAATCGAGCGCTGGTTGGGCATAGACAACCTCTACGCGCCTGAACACGCCGAGATGACGCCCTACCTGGACAACGCGCTGCGCGCGCATGCCCTCTACGAGCGCGACCGCGATTACGTGGTGAGCGACAAAGGCGAGATCATCATCGTGGACGAGTTCACCGGTCGGCTGATGCATGGCCGGCGCTTTAGCGAGGGCCTGCACCAGGCCATTGAGGCAAAAGAGGGCGTGCGCGTCCAGCGTGAGAGCTTCACCTACGCCACGATCACCTTCCAGAACTTCTTCAAGATGTACGAAAAGCTGGCCGGCATGACCGGCACGGCGATGACCGAGGCGGAGGAGTTCTTCAAGATCTACAACCTGGAGGTCGTGCCGCTGCCCACCCACATCGAGTACCAGGCCATGCAAAAGAAGCTGATCGAGAAGCAGGATCGCTTCGTGGATGGCTCGCCGGTCACTGTGTATGTTGACCCGCAAGGGCAACGCAAATACTACAAGCGGCTGGACTACCCAGACCTGGTGTACAAGACGGCTGCGGCCAAGTTTCGCGCCGTCGTTAACGAGATCGAAGCGACACACAAAACAGGCCGGCCCGTCCTGGTCGGCACGATCGCCATCGAGACCAGCGAGATGCTCAGCCGGATGCTCGATCGGCGCGGCATCCCGCACCAGGTGCTCAACGCCAAGCAGCACGAGAAAGAGGCCGTGGTGATCGCCCAAGCCGGCCGCAGCGGCGCCGTGACGATCGCCACCAACATGGCTGGCCGCGGCGTGGACATCCTGCTCGGCGGCAACCCAGAGGGCATCGCCCGCGAGAGGCTGCGCAAGGCCGGCAAGGACCTGACCCAAATCTCGCCCGAAGAATGGCAGGCCGCGCTCGAAGAAGCCCGTCGCGAGACTGAGGCCGACCGCCAAAAGGTCATCGCCCTGGGCGGCCTGCACGTGATCGGCACCGAGCGCCACGAGGCACGCCGCATAGACAACCAGTTGCGCGGCCGCTGCGCGCGCCAGGGCGACCCAGGCAGCACCCGCTTCTACGTCTCGCTGGAAGACGACCTGATGCGCCGCTTCGGTGGCGAGCGCGTCAAAAGCTTGATGGAGCGCCTGAAGATGGAAGAGGATGTGCCGTTGGAGTTCGGCATTCTCTCGAAGAGCATCGAGCAGGCCCAGGAGAAGGTCGAAGGCTACAACTTCGACATCCGCCGGCACGTCGTGCAGTACGACGACGTGATCAACCGCCAGCGCGAGGTCATCTACCGCCAGCGCCGCACCATCCTGGAGAAGAACGACCTCCAGCAGAACGTCATGGACTTGGTGGCCGAAGAAATCGAAGCAATCGTCGAAGAACACACCCAGGGCGACCTGCCTGAGAATTGGGATTTGCACGGGCTGCTCGTCAAGATTCGCCCGATCGTGCCGCTGCCCAGAGATTTCGACGTCACCCAGTGGGCCAAAGGCACCCGCGATGAGATCATCGAGCAGCTCGTCGCGCGAGCCGAGGCGCGCTACAGCGCCGGCCTGGGCGAGTTCGCCAAGATCATTCAAACCCAGGCTGCTTTGGCCGGCCTCACCCTAGAGCAGATGCGCGAGGGGCGCGACAGCATGATGCGCTGCATATACACCTGGGTGAAGGAGCACTTCACCGGCACGCCGGAAGAGTTCACCGCGCTCGAATCCTTGCCACTTAATGAGATTCCCGCCCAGCATCAAGCTGCCATCACCCAGGGCTTCTTTGATGGCGTGCGCTTGTTCCGCGACCGCGCCGTGCTGCTCCAGACTGTGGACCAGCACTGGGTCAAACACCTCACCGACCTCGACGAGCTGCGCGAGGGGATCGGCCTGCGCGCGTATGCACAGCGCAATCCGCTGGTGGAGTTTCGCACCGAAGCCAGCCGGATGTACGACGAGATGCTGGCCAGCATTCGCGAGCAAGTCGCCCATCGCATCTTCAACGTGCAGTTCAACGTCCAGGCGCCGCGCCAGCAGCGCCAGCCGCAGCCGCAGCGCGCCGTCGCCGCGCCGGTTGGCGTCCGCTCACCTGGTGAGCGCGCCTTGGTGCGCGAAGGGTTACGCGCCAGCGGGGGCAGCGCCGCAGCGCGCGAAGGGAACGGCAGACCCAAGCCGGCTGCTAAGCTCGGGCGCAACGATATTTGCCCGTTCTGCGACAGCGGCAAGAAGCTCAAGCACTGCCAGTGCGAGGGCGCACGGCGCTGGCGCGGCGAGCTTTAAGCCAACGCCTCCGCTTCACGCTCGACCATCTCGCGGAAGCGCTGCATCAGCGCGCGCGTGATCGGCCCCGGCCGGCCGTCACCGATGACCTGTTGATCAATCTTCACCACAGGCAGCACCTCGCGCGAGACGCTGGTGATGAAACACTCCCGCATCTCCCCCAGCGCGTCGAGCGTCGCTGCGCGGTAGGACACCGGGATCAACGCGCGCGCCAGCTCAAGCACGATCGCGCGCGTCACGCCGGCCAGGACGCGCGCGTCTTCGGTATGCAGCGCGAGCGCGTCGCCTTCTTCACGATGCGGGAGGACGGCGAAGAAATTGCTGCTCAGCCCTTCCAGGATCGCGCCATCTTCCCCCACCATCAACCCTTCGTGCGCGCCGGCCGGCAGCGCGTCATAGGCCTGGGTCGCCGAGGCAATGAAGGTCGTGCTCTTGGCCTGGGGATTCTGGCGGTGCAGCGGCACCGTGACGCACCAAACGCCGGTCTCATACAGCGCCGGCGGGTAAGGCGTGAACGATTCGATGCTGATGAACAACGCAGGCGGCGCGAAGGTCAACCGAAAGCGCGATTCCGGATAACCTGTCGCGCACAGGGCATGTGAGAGGCCGCGACGAACGGCGAGCGAGTCCAGGCGCGCCGGCTGGCCCATCAGCGCGACCGACTCCTCCAGCCGTCGAATGTGTTGATCGAGCCTGAGCAGCCGGTTGCCGCCATAGGTGCGAAAGGTGGTATAGGCCCCTTCGGGCAAAGCCGCCGATGCCTCGCGCATCGAGCGATGCTCGCCGAGGCGCTGAACGCCGGCGCTATCCAGTTGGAATGTCGTCACCATCGCAAGGCAAGCAAGTGTAGCACCCCAAATAAATCGCGCCTGCCCTTGTAAGGCAGGCGCAGAGAGTGATCAAGCCGACTGTGTCAACCGGGCTTATGGCTCAATCTTGGTGCCCAGCACCTGAAGAAACTTGGCCAGCCATTCGGGGTGTGCAGGCCAGGCCGGCGCCGTCACCAGGTTGCCATCCACGTGGGCTTTGTTGGACGGCAGCGAGACGTAGGTGCCGCCTGCGCGTGTCACGTCCGGCCCAACGGCGGGGTAGGCCGAGCATGATCGGCCATTGAGCACGCCGGCAGCGGCCAGCACCTGTGCCCCGTGGCAGATCGCCGCGATGGGTTTGTTGGCTTGGGCAAAGTGGCGCACCATCTCTAGCACCCGATCATTCAGGCGGATGTACTCCGGTGCTCGTCCGCCTGGGATGACCAGGGCGTCGTAATCCTCGGCTTTCACTTCATCGAAGGTGGCGTTTAGCTCAAAGTTATGGCCGGGCTTCTCACTGTAGGTCTGGTCGCCCTCAAAGTCGTGGACGGCAGTGCGGACCTTCTCACCGGCTTTCTTGCCAGGGCAGACCGCATGTACGGCGTGGCCCACCGCCAGCAACGTTTGGAACGGCACCATGACTTCGTAATCCTCTACATAATCACCCACTAACATCAGAATCTTCTTGGCAGCCATTATTCGACCTCCGTTTATAGTAGGAGATGAGCAACGGGCTATGATCCGGTCCGACCTTCAGGACCATCTGTAGCAACCAAGGTAGCTCAGATTGATGAGATTGTCAACTCGGCGACCGGGTGTATTTACCAATAGGGGCAAGGCGCGAGTCAGGTGCACAGCCTTCTAGGCAACTGGCAAGGATGCTGTGCTTTCTATTTCTCTGCGTTCTCCGCGTCTCCGCGTGAGATCAGCCTTGTTCTCTGCGTTCTCCGCGTCTCCGCGTGAGGTCAGCCTTGCCCCCAACTGTGAACGCATCCATCGTGAATGCACCCAACGCACCCTCATTCCCTAGAATCTGTTATAATTTGCCCATCGCTAGGGCCTGTGGCGCAGTTGGGAGCGCGTCTCAATGGCATTGAGAAGGTCAAGGGTTCAAGTCCCTTCAGGTCCACTGAGCACTATCCTTTTGCTTCCTTTTGTTTTGCCCGCTTGTCCTACGGATAGGCGGGCTTTTTCTATAATGGCCATCTGAATTATGGTAGAGCGATACAACCCTCGGGCAATCGAACCAAAGTGGCAAGCGCGCTGGGAACAGGACCAGCTCTACAAGACCCTGCCGGCCTGCGACAAGCCCAAGTATTACGTGCTGGACTTCTACCCCTATCCTTCCGGTGAGGGCATGTCGGTGGGCCATGCCCGCAACTATGTGCCGACGGATGTGCTGGCCCGCTACTACCGCATGAAGGGCTACAACGTCCTGCATCCGATGGGCTTCGATGCCTTCGGGCTGCCCACCGAGAACGCAGCCATCAAGCTAAAGGTTGACCCGCACGAGCTAAACGAGCGATACAGCGCCAACTACGTTCGGCAATACAAACTGATGGGGCTAAGCTACGATTGGTCTCGGCTGATCAACAGCGCGCACCCCGAGTATTACCGCTGGACGCAGTGGATCTTCCTTAAGCTCTTCAACGCTTGGTATGACCCGCGCCTGGATAAGGCCGTGCCGATCGAGGCGTTGGAAGCTGAGTTGGCCGAGCGCGGATCGGGCGCGATTCTCGATTACATAGACAACCATCCGGAGCACATCGGCGTCGTCAATAAGGGCACGCCGGCCATTACCGCCGAGCAGTGGCGAGCGATGAGCCGGCGCGAACAGAATGAGTACCTCTACAACTTCCGGCTGGCCTTCCAGGCTGAAAGCACGGTGAACTGGGATCCGGTTGACAAGGTCGTTGTGGCGGATGAGGAAGTGGAGAACGGGCGCGCCTGGCGCAGCGGCGCGCTGGTCATCAAGCGCACCATCCGTCAGTGGTTCTTCCGCATCACGGCCTATGCCGAGCGCCTGATCAAAGACCTGGACGAGGTGGACTGGCCGGAGCGCATCATCACCATGCAGCGCAACTGGATCGGCAAGTCCGAAGGCGCAGAGGTGATCTTCCGCGTTTGCAACGCTGAGCAATCGGCCATCCCGATCTTTACCACCCGCCCGGACACGCTATGGGGCGCGACGTTTATGGTGCTCTCGCCGGAGCACCCGCTCGTGCCGCACATCACGGCGCCCGAACACAAAGCCGAAGTGGAGCGTTATATCGCCTTCGCCAAAGGCGAGAGCGAGGAACAGCGCACCGCTACAGACAAAGAGAAGACCGGCGTATTCACCGGCGCTTACGCGATTAACCCGGTGAACGGCGAGCGCATCCCGATCTGGATCGCCGACTACGTGCTCATGAGCTACGGCACCGGCGCGATCATGGCCGTGCCGGCCCATGACCAGCGCGACTTTGAGTTCGCCAAGAAGTTCAACCTGCCGATTAGAGTCGTGGTCTTCCCGCAAGCCGAGATGGAGCGACTGGGGTTATCCGGCGCGCCGAGCGAGGCAGCGATTACCGAATACGAGCGCCGGATGACTGCTGCCTACGAAGACAAAGCCGGCGTGATGGTGAACAGCGGGCCGATCAGCGGCATGCCCGCCGGCACAGAGGCCATCCGCGCCGCGATCGCATACTGCGCGCAAATGGGCTTTGGCAAGCGGCGCGTGAATTACAAGATCCGCCCTTGGCTGATCAGCCGGCAGCGCTATTGGGGCACGCCCATCCCGATTATTCACACACCCGACGGGCCGCTCGCCGTGCCTGAGCACGAGCTGCCCGTGCTGTTGCCGAAGGTCTCCGCCTACGAGCCAGGGCCAAACGGCGAGTCCCCGCTGGAGAACATCCCGGAGTTCGTCAACACACCGCTTGGCCGGCGCGAGACCGACACGATGGCCACTTGGGCTTGTTCCTCGTGGTACTACATCCGCTTCGCAGACCCGCACAACGACAAAGCGATTGGCGATCCCAAAGAGATTGATTACTGGCTGCCGGTGGATACCTACGTCGGTGGGGCGGAGCACGCCGTGCTGCACTTGCTGTACTCGCGCATGTGGACCAAGGTGCTCTACGACCTGGGCGTCGTGAAGTTCAAAGAGCCGTTCAGCACGCTGCGCAACCAGGGTTTGATCCTCTCGCCGCAAAAGCGCGTGGATGAACACGGGCGCGAGTACTACGAGAAGATGAGCAAATCCAAGGGCAACGTGATCACGCCTGATGAAGTGATCGCCGAACACGGCGCGGACGCGCTGCGCGGCTATGAACTCTTCATTAGCGATTTTGAGCAGACCGTGCCGTGGAGCACCCAGGGCGTGCCCGGCGTGCGCCGCTGGCTGGATCGCGTCTGGCGCATCGTGTTGGCGCCGGAAGAAGAGAAGGGAGCGCCAACTGAGATGACCGCCCGCGACCTGCGGCGCGTCGCCCATCAGACCATCCTGCGTTACGAGCGCGACCTGAAGGCATTTAGCTTCAACACGCTGGTCGCCGCCCTGATGGAGTTCACCAACGCGCTCTACAAGGCCCGCGACGCCGGCCTGGTCGGCGCGCCGGAATGGGACGAGGCGATTGACATCCTGCTGCGCCTGCTGGCGCCGGTCGCCCCGCACATCGCCGAGGAGCTGTGGGATCGCCTGGGCCGGCCCTACAGCATCCACCAACAGCCCTTCCCGGTCGCCGACGAAGCGGCCGCCCGCGCCGACGTCCTCACCCTGGCCGTCCAGGTCAACGGCAAGGTGCGCGACCGCATTACCGTGCCTGCTGATGCCGACGAAGAGGCGATCAAACAAGCAGCGCTGGCCAGCGAGGGGGCAAAGCGCTACTTGAATGGGCTGCCGCCAAAGCAGATACACCACGTCAAGGGCCGCTTGGTGAGCATCGTGGTGTAACGACCAGTTGACCTATTGAGAATAGGCCGATTGACCAGTTGCTAACCCGCGCCGATCGGTACAAAATAGACCTAAGATGAACCCTACCAATCCGGGAGTGAACTCCCTGATCTACCCCATCGTGATCTTCACCGGCAGCCTGGTGATCACGATGCTGTTGCTGACCTACGCCGTGTCATCTATTACCGCTGCCATTCGCAAGCGGCGCGCACAGGCCATCCGCGATTGGCAAGCCCGCGGCGTGACGTTTCTCCTAGGTCCAGTCCAAGCCAACTTTCTGAACGAGCCGCGCTCCTTCGGCGTAGGCGGCAACGGCACGCTGGTGATGAGCGACAGCGCGATTCACTTCGCCCAGGTTACGCCAGAGCGCGAGATCATCATCCCCTTGAAGGACGTTGAGCGCGCTTTCCTCTTGCGACGCTTTAACGGCCGTCGCGGGGCCAAGCCCTTCCTCATCATTCAGCGCAAGGTGGGCGACCTGACCGGCTTCCAAATCGAGGACGCCAGCAAGTGGGCAGCCGTCATCAATCGCACTGTCGGCGCGGTGATGCCGATCACGCTTCCGACCAGCGCCCAGGCAAGCGAGGCTGCGTCTGCTGCATGGAGCGCCACAAATTAAACAAGGCCGGCCCGCCGAACAATCCCATCCCGATAAACACGGCCAGCGCCACCAACGGCCCACCCCAGAAGATCGCGTTCGCCACGCTTTCGCCTAACCAGGTGAAGATATAGGCCCAGATCGGCCAATAGTGAAAGCCCAGCAGACTGCTGGCCGCGGTCGGGCCATCGGCGCCGTTCGAGGTCTGCTCTGGACGGGTGATCGCATACCAGACGATATAGATGAGCGCCGCAGTGACGAACCAGCCCAGATAGTTGCTCAGCGGGATGCCGAAATATGGCCCCGCCGCCCGCCAGACCCAGTTGCCGTCGGCCACCATGCGCGGATCCAAGCTCAGGTCCCAGGCCGTCATCGCCGACGCCGCGATGCCGACGCGCACAGCAGGCATCGGCACCGCCGTCAGTCGGAAGCGCGTCAGCAGATAGCCCGCCGTAGCCCACGACGGATACAACATCATAAACCAGGCGATAGGGATGATCGCCGGCACTTTGCCCAGCAGCTTCGGCCCCAGTCGGTCGGTATAGTCGTATCCGCCGAAGAGAATGCCGTAGCTGCTGCCCAGATACTCCAGCGTCAGCGCGATGGCAAAGCTGGCCATCAGCATCGCAACAGCGCGGCGGAGGCCATGTTGAGCAATTGCGTATGTCAGCGAGAAGGCGAATAGGCTGGCCGCCGTCAGCGCCGTGCTCAGCCCAACCCAATCAGGCTGGCCGGCCAACCGAACCAGGCAGTAGATTGGCATGGACAAGAGATAAGCCAGCAGAAACGTGCGGGGGATGTCTTGGTGTGGGGCGCTGAACACTCTAGTTCACTCCGACAACGGGCGCAACTGTCTAACCATCCAGAAGATGCGCGGCATCCAGCGGAGCTTCTCGCGGAAGGAGAGAAAGGCCCGCTTATTAAACACATCAAAATCATTCTCGACGATCTTATCCAGGATGCCGCGATAGAGGATGGCAGCGGCGCCCACGGCGAGCCGGCCATCGGGCTTGAGCGCGACGATCGCTGGGATGCTGCGGGCGTAGTATTCGCGGGCGCGCTGAATCTCAAAACGCATCAGCGCGCGAAAGCGGTCGTCTATCACGCCGGCTTTCAAGTCCGCTTCGGTGTAACCAAAGCGGCGCAGGTCCTCTTGGGGCAGGTAAATTCGCCCGCGGGCCAGGTCCTCGCCCACGTCGCGCAGGATGTTGGTCAATTGCAGCGCGATCCCCAGGTCAATGGCCGGCTGACGGCTGCGCTCAAAGAGCGCTGGATCGTCGCCGTTTACGCCGATAATGTGCATCGAGATCAACCCCACCGTGCTGGCCACGCAATAGCAATAGCGCTCCAGGTCACTCCAACGCTCGTAGCGGTTGATCGTCAAATCCATCTCGCAGCCGTCTATCAGCTCCTCTACGTACTGCTGCGGCACGCCGTAGCGCCCGCGGACCAGCGTCCAGGCCGCGAGCACGGGATTGGTCTGCTCATGCCATTGCAAGCGCGACGCTCGCCGCCACGCATCCAGACGGGGACGAGCTTCCGCAGCGCTCTGGCTCAGCACATCCACCGTATCGTCCGTGGTGCGGCAAAAAGCGTAGAGCGCGCGAATGGCGCGCCGCTTCTCGCGGGGCAGGAAGGAGGTGCTGAAGTAAAAAGATTTGGAGTGATCGCGGGTGATTTCATCGCACAGATCAAAGGCACGCTCAAAAGCGTGTTCATCCTGCGTCGGGCGCAGCTTAAGAGAACGGATCATGGTCATGGGCACGGCGCAGATGTTCGAGTTTGGGTTGTTTGCGCTAACAGCTTAACTGCTAGTGTGTGCGATTCACCTTAGCCGTGCATAAGCTGAGTATATGCCCAATTGGGCGCGTGTTGCCGGATGGGGAGTGCATTCACAATTGGGGGCAAGACCGATCTCACGCGGAGGCGCGGAGAACGCGAATAAACAGTTGGGGGCAAAGCCGATCTCACGCGGAGGCGCGGAGAACGCGAAGAATTTGAAGGTACAGCATCTTTGGTAGCTGCCTGGAAGCGCGCTGTACTGCCCCATTGGTCGTTGAGCACACGTTTTGGTCATCCGCAAGTGCATCGCTCGCGTCATCACTGCTAAGCAAGCCAAGAATCGAGCAGGCAGGTGATCCTTGGCGTATTGAGCACGCCAGGGTCATCAGTGCCCTGCCTCACCCCGTCATTCTGAGTCGAGCAGGAGTTTAGATGCTTTGCTCCGCTCAGCATGACAAGAGCAGATGGGGTGTTGGTGGCTTCGCGGGGCTTCGGTCAGACGAGCGTTTAGATGCTTCGCCGCGCCGGCGCAGCGCACGAGAACGATCGCCCCCATGCGTGAATGCGCCCAACCCGCCGTGAAAAACAGACCTACAATAAAAATAAGTTCGCATGACTGATCACAAACAGCCATCTGCTGAGATCACAGCGCGCGCCGCCCAACTGCGTGCCGAGTTGAACGAGCATAACTATCGCTATCACGTGCTCAACGAACCGATCATCAGCGATGCCGAGTTTGACGCCCTGCTCGAGGAGCTGCGCCGGCTCGAAGCCCTCTACCCGGCGCTGCGCACGCCCGATTCGCCCACCCAGCGCGTCGGTGCGCCGCCGGCTGAGGGATTCGCCAAGGTCACCCACCCTCAGCCCGTGCTCAGCTTGAGCAACGCCTTCGACGCCGGCGATGTGCGGGCCTGGCGCGAACGTCTGATCCGGCACATCGAACAAACCTTCCCCAACCCCACCGAGGCGCTCGGCCAACTGGATGATTACGTCGTCGAGCCAAAGATTGACGGATTGACCGTTGTGCTCACGTATGAGGGCGGCATCTTCGTTCGCGGAGCGACGCGCGGCGATGGGCTGGTCGGCGAAGACATCACCGCGAACCTGCGCACGGTGCGCAGCGTGCCGCTGGCGCTGCGACAAACGGACGGCGTCCCGCTCCCTGCCCGCGTGAGCGTGCGCGGAGAGGCGTTCATCACCACAGCCGACTTCCAGCGCCTAAACGAAGCGCAACTCTCCGCCGGCGAGCGCGCCTTCGCCAACCCGCGCAACGCCGCCGCCGGCTCGCTGCGTCAGCTCGACCCAACAATTACCGCCAAGCGGCCACTCCGCCTGCTCTGTTACGCCATCGTGGACTACGAAGGTGCATCCCCGCCGCCGGCCACCCAGTGGGAAACGCTCGCCTATCTGCGGCAGCTTGGCTTCCCGGTGACCGACGTCGCGCGCCGCTTCGGCGACCTGGAGTCGGCCATCGCCTATTGCGCAGAATACGCCGAGGCGCGCGATAAGTTGCCGTTCGAGGCCGACGGCATGGTGATCAAGCTCAATAACCTGGCGCTGGCTCGTCAATTGGGCTATGTGGGCAAAGACCCGCGCGGCGCGCTCGCTTTCAAGTTTCCCGCGCGCGAAGCAACTACCATACTGAAGGCTGTCAGCATCAGCATTGGGCGCACCGGCAATATCGTCCCCAGCGCCGTCTTGGAGCCGGTGAACGTGGGCGGGGCCACGATCACCAGCGCCACGCTTCACAACTACGACGACATCGCCCGCAAGGACATCCGGATCGGCGATCGTGTGATCGTCCGGCGCGCCGGCGACGTCATCCCTTACGTGGCCGGCCCGGTGATCGCGGCGCGAACCGGAGCAGAGCAACCGATTACCCCACCTACGCATTGCCCATTTTGCGGCACGGCGCTGATCCGGCGGCCTGGCGAGGTCGCCCTGTATTGCCCCAATGACGATTGTCCGGGCCGGCTCGACCGCGCGAT
>DAOTYZ010000362.1:0-14251 GCA_034434555.1 Candidatus Roseilinea sp. | reverse complement strand
CCCTGGCCGTCCACCAGCGGATAGCGCATCGAGAAGTCCTGCGCCATGCGGGCCATCGCGTCATACACCGACTGGTCACCGTGGGGATGGTATTTGCCCAGCACATCGCCAACGATGCGCGCGCTCTTGCGATAGGGCGCGTCTGCGCGCAGGCCGGTATCGTGCATCACGTAGAGGATGCGCCGTTGAACAGGCTTCAATCCATCTCGCGCGTCAGGCAGGGCGCGGCTGACGATGACCGACATGGCATACGAGAGATAGCTCGTCTGCATTTCACGGTTGATGTCGGTGCGGCGGATGCGCCCATAGCGGTTGTCTTCCAGGTGAAGCTCAGCCTGGAGCGGAGCCTGACCGTTTCGGGTGGTCGCCGATTGCTTTTTGGCCATAGGACGTTTGTTCGATTATACGAATCGAACATGCACCCTATGGGTGAGGGTGCGTTCACCAATCCGCGAATCGGGCACACTGCTCTCTAGGCGATTACTAGGAATGCTCGGCTTCTCCGCGTCTCCGCGTGAGATTAAGCTTGCCCCCAGCCATAAATGCACCCCTTATCGCCCCCTATAGAATCTTCAGCTATGGGTCCAGTGCAGATTCACGCTAACCTGGCCAATGCGGTCATCCTCTTCAACACCATCCTGGGCGTCTGGGGGATGATCAAGTACTTCCGCGGCGAAGGGTTAGATGGCAACTATCTCGGGGCGGTGGCGCTTAGCCCGCTGCTCGGACTAGTACAAGTGCTCGTCGGTCTGGTGCTCGTCAGCCTCGGCTTGGGGGTAATGGTGCGCTTCGTCCACTATTTGTATGGCGTGTTGGTGGTGATCAGCGCGCCGGCCGTGTTCGCCTACACGCGCGGACGTGATGATCGCGGCGCTGTGTTGCTCTATGGCGCGACGTTATTGTTAACGGCCGCCTTTGGTTGGCGCGCGCAGATGACCGGCTACGAGGGGCAGTTGGGCTTTTGAGTTCGCGCGCTTGCCTCGCATGGCGCAAGATGATCAGCCACGCGCACGCACGACCGCATCTTCTTTGCCATCCCAGAGGTCGAGCAGCTCTGCCTTCAGCGCAGCGCGCCGTCGCCCGTAGCTCTCGGCGTCTATCTCGCCCAGGGCGAAACTGTCATCCAGTGCAGCGATCTGTTGGAGCAGTTGTCTGCGCCGCTGAGGGAGCGCGCGCACACGATGGCCATTCGTCGAGAGGCGGCTGAAGGCCAGGTAAGCCAGGCCAATCGTCAAGCCAAGTGCGATTAGACCTGCGCCGATGGCGACGCCATCGCTGCCGGC
The DNA here is from genome assembly GCA_034434555.1 of Candidatus Roseilinea sp. Taxonomy (GTDB): domain Bacteria; phylum Chloroflexota; class Anaerolineae; order J036; family Brachytrichaceae; genus JAAFGM01. Next base: position 12,968 of record DAOTYZ010000362.1, on the reverse strand, counting down.
GGGTGGGCTGGCCAAGGGATTGCCGCGCAGCTCAAAGCTCAGGGAGTCCTCGGCAGCCAGTGGCCGGCTGATGGCGAAAACGGCCACGTTGCCGCTGCTGAGCGGCTGCACCCCCGCGTTAATCACATTGCCAGTGATGGTGAAAGGCGTGCCCGGCCCGTTCAGCTCCGGCAGGATCACATCGGCGTATTGGGTTGGATAAAACACTTTGCGCTCGATCAGGCGACCGTCGCGGTAAGGCAACTCGTAGAGCATCGTCACCTGTGCAGCGCGCTGGCCTGGCATCACCGTGTCGGTGTCGTAGATCGTATTGCCCTCGCGGAAGAAGCGCTGGCCCAGCCCCAGGCCATCGAAGCGCACGTTTTGTGCTTCTTCGGGCACGCTGAGTTTGAGCGTGCGCCGGCGACCATCCGGCCCAGCCTCGCCGATGTAAGCGCGCTCGCTGGCATTGTCAAACCAGTAAAACTCCACGATCGTCACCGTGCCCGGCGCAACGTTCTGCACAAACAAGTGCATCTCGCTGATGCTGATGGCACTTTGATCGGCGGTGGTCTCGAAGACGGGCAGGAAGTTGCTGATGGCCTGCGAACCGGTGATGGGGAATTGCACTGGCGGCGCATAGAAGCGTCCGCCGCCATAGTCCAGCTCGGCTTGGTAGAAGTAATCGGCCCGCGTCGGTAGGTTGCTGAACGTCGCAAAGCCCTCGGCGTCCAGCATTGTTGTGCGCGAGAGCACCTCGCCGTTGGTGTCGTAGGCGCGCAGCGTCACCGGCAGGTTGGCGATTGTCCCCCCATTAGGCGTGCGATTGATGGCGCGCAGGGTGATCACGCCATCCCCGGCCAGCTCCGATGCGCGAATCGCCGCAGGATCGGCGTAGCGATAGCTCAGCGACCGCACAAAGTCGGCTATTTGGAAGCGCTCAGCCTCGCTCAGCGCGATGCCGGCGTGCGGCTCGCCACTGAGCATCAGGCTGGAGATCTCCAAGAGTGATCGATCGGCAAGGAAGAACGGATCGTTTAGCGCGCGGCGCAGCGCGCCTTCGCCCACCTGCGTTTCGCCCTGTTCTCCGTGGCAAGCGGCGCACTTCACCTGGTAAATCTGCCGGCCTGCCTCGATCTGTTGTGGGCTGGTCCCCAGCGCCCAAAGATAGGCTTGGACGTCCCAGCGCTCTTGTGCGTTGAGTGAGCCGCGAAAGGGCGGCATCAGGTTCTGGATGCGTCCGTTGGTGATGATGTTGTGCCACTCGCTGGGCCGCACGGCGCGAACGCGGGCGGATGCAACCAGGCTGGGCACAAGGCGACCTTGCGCCTTGATTTGCGCAGCGCTTGGGCCATCGCCTTTGCCATCCGGCCCATGACATGAGGCGCACTTTTGCTCGTAGATGGCCGAGCCGACCAAGACATTCGGCGGGCGCTGCGGCGCCGATTCACCATCGGCGACGGGCGTTGGCATGGCTGCGGGCGTGAGCAGCACTTCGACCGGCACGGTTGGATGGCGGGCAAAGGAGCAGCCGGCCAGGGCCACAGCCAGACCACACAAGCTCAAGACGATGCGCCAGCTCATCTTCGATGAATCACTCTGTGCTTAGGATGGCTTCATCCTGCTGGGGGCGCAGTCGCGCGCCACACTGCGGGCAGAACCGGTCGTTTGGTCGCACTGGTTGACCGCACTGCGGACAAGTAGCAAGCGCAACCCCCAGCTTGCCGTTGCTGGATAGCACGGTTCGCAAACGCGCCACTTGCTCCTCAATCGCGCGTTCTGGGTCATATAACTCGCCCTTCTCCAGGCTGGCCAGCTCGCGCAGGAGTGCCGCACCATGCGCCACGCGCGCCTCGCGCAGGCGCTTATAGTCCTCGTCGCTGACCTTGCCGGTGCGGTAGTCAAAGTCCAACTCGCGGATCTCGCGGACGACGGATTCGCGCTCACGCTCTAGGACTTCGCGCCGGCTGGTTGGCCTCACGGCCGGCCGCTTTCGGCCCAAGAGCGGCAAACTGACGATTAATGCGATGAGTATGAACAGCGCTAATCCAAAGAGCAATGTACCAGCCGCCATGCATTAGTCCTCGATCAGTGCTTCGATCATCGTGCGCAACTGGGCCTCGGTGAGCGGCGCGATCACCACTTCGCGCACCACGCCATCGCGGTCAATAAAGAAAGTTTCCGGCACGCCGGTGATTCGATATGCCTTGGCGATCCGCTGCTGAAGGTCAATGCCGTTGGGGTAGGTCACGTCGTATTGCTTCAGATAGGCAAGCGCCGGCGCTTCGGTGTCTAGGTAGTCAACCCCCAGCACAACCACGCCGCGATCCTTGTAGGCACGGTAGATGCCCTCCAGGGCCTGCGCTTCCTTGTGACACTCCACACACCACGAGGCCCAGAAGTTAATCACCACGACATTGCCGCGCAGGTCGCTCAGCCGAATCTCTTCAGGCAGCCCGGCGCGATAGCCAGGGTAAAGCTTTAGCGTGAAGTCCGGGGCAGGCGAGCCAGGAATAGGCCGCGCGCCCTGTTGCATCACCAGATTCAGCGCGACGAAGAAGATGCCGACGAGCAGGACAACGCCAACGGATACGCTGGCAATCAACAGCGGCTTGCCTTTCACCTCACTCTCCAGCGCGAACCTCGCGCTCCAGCGCAGCGACGAAGGGATCGCTGTGGTTCGCCGCCACGGGTGCCGGTGTGCGCATATTGCGCTGCGCAGTGCGCCACATCACCAGACCGGCGATAGCCAAGAAGATCACTGCTGCGCCAACCGGCGCGGCCCACAACGGCGCGGTCACGCCACTCTTAGGCGGCTCTTGAAGCACCGTCGGCCCGAAGCGGTCTTGGAAGTAAATCAAGACCTCTTCAGCGCTCTTGCCCGCGTCCAACTGCGCCTTGATCTCCGCTTTCCACTGCGCGCAAGTCTCGGTAGGGCAATCAGCCAGATTGCGGCCAGCGCAGGTAGGACAGTTCAACTGTTTGGCGATGCGGTAGGTTGGCTCGTCCGGGGCCGGCAATTGTGCTTGGGCCAAACCGGCGACGAGCCAAACCGCCAGCAATAGGCTTATAAACGCGCGAATCGCTTTCATCCTGCTGAAACTCCTGCCGGACGAGCCGCCGGCGCGAACGCCGGCGCGCGCTCCGGCATCTTCCAGAAAGAAACCAGAAAGCCGAGCAGAGTGACGATCCCGCCCACCCAGATCCAGTTGATGAGCGGGTTGATATACACCTGGAACGACGCAGTAGCCCCGTTGTTGTCCCAGCCGGCGAGGATCACGTAGACCTCTTCGTTAAACGAGCCGCCGATTGCGGGGATGGTGGCGGTGTGTTGCTGAAGTGGATAATGAGCGCGATACGGGAAGATGGCGTCCAGGACGCGCCCATCGCTTGCTGACGAGACCAGTAGCATGGCCTGCACGGTCTGACAGTCATTGAATTCACAAGGTACGGGGCGAATGCCGCGGTAAGTGAAGGTGTAATTCCCCACGGTAAAACTTTCGTTGAGCTTGACAGCCGGCGTGGTGATGGTGTCGTAGCCGTAGAAGCCTTTGCCGATCACGCCGATCGCCAGCAGCACCACGCCCAGATGCACCAAATAGCCGCCATAACGCCGTTGGTTCTTCTGAACCAGATGGAGCAGGGCGACGGGCAAGCGCTCATTCATGCTGTGCATGCGCGCCCGCACGCCGCGAACATATTCCATCAGCGTTTGCGCCAGGGTATAGGCGCATAGACCGAACAGCAACAGTGGCACAAGCTGCCTGGCCCCGGTCAGGAAGAGCGCAGCCATCACCACCAGCGCGAATCCAAGCGGCACGAGCATCTGCCGGCCCACGGCGGCATAGCTGGACTTGCCCCATGCCAGGAGGGGCGCAATACCCATCAACAGCACCAGCGCAGCCAGTTGTGGGCCAACCGTCTGATCGAAGAACGGCGGCCCAACGGTGATCTTTGCTCCGCTAATCGCCTCGCTCAAGATAGGGAAGATGGTGCCGATGAAGACGGTGAAAGCTGCGCTTAAGAAGAGGACATTTTGAATGAGGAAGATGCCCTCGCGAGAGAACGCCGAATCCAACTGGCGTTCGCTGCGCAGCACATCCAGCCGGCTGAGCCAGAGGACGGCGCAGATGACCAAGATGATCACCAACGCCACCATGAAGACCGGACCGATGTCGCTGGCGGCAAATGCATGCACACTGGTCAGCAGCCCGCTGCGGATGAACGCCGTCCCGAAGAACATCGAGGCGAAGGTAAGCATGATCAGGAAGACGTTCCAGTTCTTGAACATGCCGCGCTTCTCTTGGATCATAGCCGAGTGTAGGAAGGGAGTGGCGATTAGCCAGGTGATCAGGGGCTTATTCTCCGAGGGGTCCCATCCCCAGTAACCACCCCAACCGAGCACATCATGTGCCCAGCGCGCGCCCAGCAGCAGGCCGGCGGTGAGGAAGGCCCAGCCGACCAGCGTCCATCGCCGCGATGAGCGCAGCCAGAGATCATCGCTGCGGCGGGTGGCCAACGACGCGATGCAAAAGGCGAACGGCACGAGCAGGCCGGTGTAGCCGGCGTAGAGCATGGGGGGATGGATGATCATGCCCGGGTGACGCAGCAGTGGGTTCAGCCCGCGCCCATCTTGGGGCGGGAACTCAGATCGAACGAAGGCGTTGGCCAGAAACAGTTCGAGGAAGAGGAAGAACCCCAGCACCAGCGCCATGGTCGCGGTGACATACGGCAGCAGCGGTTTGTCCTCTGCGCCGTCCCAGTCCCTCGCCATTGCTGCCGCCACAAACGCCGACATGATCAAGCACCAAAAGAGGATAGAACCTTCCTGCGATCCCCAAAGCGCAGTAATCCGGAAGAAGACCGGCGTGGAGAGGCTGGAGACGTTGGCTACATAGTTCACCCCGAAATCGTGCGTCAGCAAGGCATACCAAAGGCCGGCGCAACCAAGCAAGATTAAAGGGAAGGTCATCAGCGCAGCCAGCCGGCCACTTTGCACGAACCTGTCGTCGTTGCGGTGTGCCCCAAGCAGCGAGATGATCGCTGCGTAGAGCGAAGCAACAAAAGCGAAGATCACTGCCAGGTGCCCAAGGTCTGTAAACATCTTTGACGAAGAGAATACCAACCAAAGCTGAGAGTCAGGTGCATGGGTGCGCTTACGGCTAGGAGCGAAACCCTGAGTGGGCAACGGCAGTGCCGTCGCCCACCCTCTATGTAGGTTCACCTTTGCTGGCAGCGAGGCGTGCGACGGGGATCGTGTAGGGCTGCCCCAATCCGTGAATGCACCCGAACCCTAACCCTCCTGCTGGACTCAGCTAGAATGAGGGCATAGCTGTGTTGCCAAGTTCGTTCACGTTCAACGCAGAGCAAATTAAGCAAGCCATCCTCAACGGCCCAATCGGGCTGTATGTGTCAGTGTGTTTTGCTTATGCGCTGCTGTGCGCGACGATCGCGGCCAGCACCGTGCATGACTTGCTCGAGGACGGCAAGCACCTGTTGCACAGCTACCGGCTGGATCTTCACCTTGAGCTAAAAGCGTTAATCGCGCTCTGCTACGAACAGCTCGGCCAACATCGCTTGCCCTCAGCAGACTTTATTCCTGAGACGGCGCAACTTGATGATCGCGTGATCGGCTGGTTCCCAGCCTGCGTCAAGAGCGCATGGCCTGGGCCGGCTGCCGTGCCTCGCGCTCCTTAGCGCACCGCGTCTCGCCCCCCGCAGCTTTACCCAAACCCGGGTGTTCTTCATGGTAGCGCCCGGTTAATCGTTATTCATTTGCTTGCCCATCGGTTCGGGCGAGCACCCCACAGGTTTAACCGAATTCTGGTTCTCAAAAGGAGCAAGACCGTGACAACGGAGAACAATCATCAAAACGCAGCGCCTCGCGTCGTCATCACCGGCATGGGTGCGATCACCCCTCTGGGTCACGATGTAGAGAGCACCTGGGCGGCTGTCATCGCCGGCAAGTCCGGCGTGGATTACATCACCCTGTTTGATCATGCTCATCTGGATGTGCATATTGCGGCTGAAGTGAAGGGCTTTGACCCCAACGCCCATTTTGGCAGCAAAGACGCCCGCCGGCTCGATCGCGTCTCTCAGCTTGCGCTGGTGGCGGCCAAGCAGGCCCTCGACGACTCCGGGTTGGTGATCAACGAAGACAACACCTTCGATGTCGCCGTCGTCCTCGGCAGCGGCATCGGCGGCATCACCACGCTGCTGAACGAGCACCAAGTGATGTTCACCAAAGGTCATCGCCGCATCAGCCCGTTCGCCGTGCCGATGATGTTGCCTGACACAGCCACCGGCCAGATCGCTATTCATTTTGGGATTCGTGGGCCGAACATCTGCGTCGTCACCGCCTGTGCCAGCGGCGCAAATGCGCTGGGAGAAGCCTTCGAGATGATCCGCGCCGGTCGCGCCGTGGCCGCCCTCGCCGGCGGCAGCGAAACCCCGATCAATCCTTTCTCCATGTCGGCATTCAATAACATGGGCGCGCTCTCCTCGTATAACGACGACCCGCAAGGCGCCAGCCGGCCGTTTGACAAGACGCGCAACGGCTTCGTCACCGGCGAAGGCGCGGCGATGCTGGTCCTGGAATCGCTGGAGCATGCTCAGGCGCGCGGCGCGCACATCTACGCCGAGATCGTCGGCTACGGCTGCACCGATGATGCCTTTCACATCACGGCGCCAGATACGCGCGGGCCGGCCATGGCCATGCGCATCGCGCTCAAGCAAGCCGGCCTACAGCCGACGCAAATTGACTATCTCAACGCTCATGGCACAAGCACTCCTCTGAATGACTTGAACGAGACAAAGGCCATTAAGGACGTCTTCGGTGAGGCAGCTTATGACCTTCATATCAGTTCCACGAAATCCATGACCGGCCATGCTTTTGGCGCGATAGGCGCCCTTGAGGTCATCTTCTGCGTGAAGGCCATCAACGAGGGGATCATCCCGCCCACTATCAATTATGTTCATCCCGATCCGGAGTGTGATTTAGACTACACGCCGAATGTTGCCGTGCGTAAGCCGGTCAAGATAGCAATGTCTAACTCGTTCGGCTTTGGTGGCCACAACGGTTGTCTTGTGGTAAGACAGTTCGACCGCTAGGCGATTGAGGATGGCCCTGGAGACCAACAGACTGCGATGAAATACGCTCACATCACCGGCTGGGGCAAGTTCGTCCCACAACGCGTGCTTACGAACGATGACCTAGCGCGCATGGTCGAGACGTCTGACGAATGGATTCGTGAACGCACGGGGATAGTCGAACGACGGATCGCCGGCCCAAACGACACAACCGCCAGCATGGCCATCGCGGCAGCGATCGAGGCGCTGGATGTCGCCGGCATCAGCGGCAGCCAGGTGGATTTGATCATCGTGGCCACTACCACTCCGGAGTATGCCTTTCCTGCCACTGCCTGCTTGGTGCAAGATGCACTGGGCGCGACGCACGCCGGCGCGTTCGACCTCAGCGCTGCCTGCTCAGGTTTTGTCTATGCGTTGAGCATGGGCGCCGACGCGATCAAGGCCGGCAGTGCCAGCACTGTGCTGGTGATCGGCTCGGAGACGCTTTCTCGGATCATCAACTGGAAGGATCGCAACACCTGCGTGCTCTTCGGCGATGGCGCCGGCGCCGTCGTGCTCCAAGCCAGCGATCAGCCAGGCGGTCTGCTCTCCACCCTGCTGCGCGCCGATGGCTCCGGTGGCGAGCTGTTGATCATACCGGCTGGTGGCAGCCGTCAACCAATCACGGCGCAGGCCCTGGAGCAGAACTTACACACCATCCACATGAATGGTCGCGAGGTCTTTCGCTTCGCCACGCGGGTGATGGACCGCGCCACGCGCGAGGTGCTACATAAAGCCGGCTGGACGCCTGAGCAGGTGGACTTGTTCATCCCTCATCAGGCCAACCTGCGCATCATCGAGATGGCGGCCAAATCTCTAGGGGTATCCCTTGATAAGTTCTACTGCAACATTGCGCACTACGGCAACACCAGCACCGCTTCCATCCCGATTGCCCTGGCAGAGGCAGCAGCCAGCGGCCGATTGCGCCCTAAAGACCGCGTGGTGATGCTGGGCTTTGGTGCAGGGCTGACGTGGGCCGCGGCGGCGCTGGAGTGGAGCGAGCCAAATCCGGCTGCCCGCTCGTGGCGAACGATCAGCCGGCTTGGGTATGGCCTGGCCAACGTGCGCTCGCGCGCTCGGCGGCTGCTCCGCCGGCTGGAAGATCGCTTGTTCGGCACCCCAGAGCCTGCCTGGAAGGCCCCGCCCAGCGACCCCTCGAAGAACGGCGTGCGCGGCAGGCCACAGAAATCGTCTCGTCCCGCGGAAGCGCCGGCGCTCAATGGAATCGGTGAAGGGACACCAGGTATGACTTAAAAGGGTAGCTGCGCCGGCGACTGGCCATTTGGCCAGTCAAAAACTGACCAGCTGAAGGACACGCACACTCTTTATGCCCAATAAACTAGTAGCGCAATGGCGGGTTTGCTGGTCGAGCCAGTGCGCGTGTTGCTCGCAGACGATCAAGAGAAGGTGCGCTCAGCCCTAAAATTGTTCATTGAACAAGAGGGCGCATTTGTCGTGGTCGGCGAGGCCAGCACAGCCAGCGATTTGCTCTACAACGTTATAAAGACCAACCCGCATATCATCTTGCTAGACTGGGAGCTGCCGGGTATGCCAGATTCACCGCAGCGCCTAAGCCCGCTGCGGCTGGTCGCCCCCGACGTCAAAATCATCGCCCTAAGCGGTGTGCCAGAAGCGCGCAGGTCTGCTTTGGCCGAAGGGGCCGACGGCTTCGTCAGCAAATCTGAGCCTCCGGAGAACGTGCTGCGAGCTTTATACTTTGCGTACGACAAAGTATGACGCTCCTGCCGACCGAGTTGAACCTCACCGACCTGTTCGCCGTTATCGTAGATGCCGTCGTCGCCTGCGACGAACGGCAGCGCATCCTGCTCTTTAACAAGAGCGCAGAACAGATCTTCGGCTACACCCAGGACGAAGTGTTAAGCCAGCCCCTGGACGTGCTCCTGCCTGAGCGATTCGTAGAAGTCCATCGGCGGCACTTCGCCGAGTTTGCGGCCTCGCCGGTGGCCTCACGGGCGATGGGGGAGCGGCGGCCGATCTACGCGCGACGGAAGAACGGCGAGGAGTTCCCCGCCGAGGCGGCCATCGTCAAGCTTGAGCGCGCCGAAGAGCGCTTGTTCATCGTACTCCTGCGCGACATCACCCAACGACAGCGGATCGAGAGCGAGCTGCGCGCACAGGCCCAGCAGGCCGCCGTCGCAGCCGAGCGCAGCCGGCTGGCCCGCGACCTCCACGACGCAGTCACCCAGACGTTGTTCTCCGTCAGCGTGATCGCCGACGTCTTGCCGCGCATCTGGGAGCGCGATCCAGAGGAGGGCCGCCGCCGATTGAAAGAATTGCGCCAACTGAGCCGAGGCGCGCTGGCCGAGATGCGCACGCTCCTGCTCGAGCTTCGCCCATCCGCCTTGATGGAGGCCAACCTCAGCGACCTCTTGCGCCAGCTCGCGGCATCCGTCAACAGCCGTTCCGGGGTGGAGGTTGATGTGCAGATCGAGGGGGAGACCGAGCTATCGCCCGATGTCAAAGTCTCGCTCTACCGGATCGCACAAGAGGCCCTGAATAACGTGGCCAAGCACAGCAACGCCAGCCACGCTCAGATTATGCTTACCGTGCGGCCAACCAATAACGGCCTTGCTGGCCGGCAGGTGCACTTGGTTATTAACGACAACGGCTGCGGGTTCGATACCACCATCAGCAAACCGACGCACATCGGCCTGGACATCATGCGCGAGCGCGCCGCGGCGATCGGCGCGCAGCTCGACATCCGCAGCGCTATCGGCGCAGGGACGACGGTCCATGTCGAGGCCGTGCTTTAAAACGCCGGCCCTCTCTCGTAAAATCAACGGGCATGAGCAACGAGATAAACGGCGAGAGCGCAGCCATCCGCGTGATGGTTGTGGATGATCATCCAATGGTGCGCAGTGGGCTGAAGGCGCTGCTTTCGGCGTACGACGACCTGGAGTTCGCCGGTGAGGCTGGTAATGGCGCGGAGGCCATTCGGTTGTGTGACCGGCTCAATCCCGACGTGGTCTTGATGGACCTGGTGATGCCGGAGATGGACGGCGCGGCTGCCACGCGCGCCATTCGCCAGAAGCACCCGCAAATCAAGGTCGTGGTGCTCACGAGCTTTAAGGAAGATGAGTTGGTGCAGGGCGCGCTGCAGGCCGGCGCGATCGGCTATCTGCTCAAGAACGTCTCCGCGGACGAATTGGCGCGCGCCATCCGCGCGGCATACGCAGGCCGGCCCACGCTTGCCCCCGAGGCCGCCCAGGTGCTCATTCAAGCCACAACTCAGCCCGCCATCGGCAGCGACCTGACCGAGCGCGAGCGAGAGGTGTTGGCCCTGATGGTCCAGGGGCTAAGCAATCAGGAGATCGCGGCCAAGCTCTACGTCAGCCAATCCACAGTGAAGTTTCACGTCAGCAGCATCCTCGCCAAGCTCTACGTGAACAACCGCACGGAAGCAGTGGCCCTGGCGGTAAAGCATAAGCTGGTATGAGCTATACCGGCGCGCCGATCAGGTCATACGCCAGCGCGCTGTTGATCCGCACCGGCAGCATCTGGCCCACCGGCAGCGTCTCTTCGATGAGCACCAGCCCATCCACTTCCGGCGCATCGCGGTAGGTGCGCCCCACGCTGATCCCCTGCTGCGCGTCGTGCCCTTCGATCAGCGCGGTGAGGGTTTGGCCGACCAGGCGCTGGTTCTTGGCCAGCGAAATCTGTTGTTGTTTGCGCATGAGCAGGTCGCGGCGGGCCTCGGCCACCTCAGCCGGCACTTGGTTGGGCATCCGCCCGCTGGGCGTATCCGCTTCATAGGAATACACGAACACCCCCACCCGATCGAACTGAACCTCCTCCACAAACCGCAGCAGCGCGTCGAACTCGGCGTCGGTCTCGCCTGGGAAGCCGACGATGAACGTGGTGCGCAGGGCGATCTCCGGGACGGCGCGGCGCAGCTTGTCAAGCGTGCGATAGACCCAGTCCATGTTGCTCGGCCGGCGCATCCGGCGCAGCGTGTCGGGATGGGCGTGTTGCAAGGGCATGTCCAGGTACTTCACCACCTTGTCGTTGGTGGCGATGACCTCGATCAATCGGTCGCTCACCGCGCCAGGATAGGCGTACATCAGCCGCACCCAATCCAGCGCCGGCGCGGCCTGGGTGATCGCGGTGACCAGATGGGCCAGGCCGTCGCGCAGGCCCAGGTCGCTGCCATAGTCGGTCAAGTCCTGGGCGATCAAGACCAGCTCGCGGACGCCGCGTTCGGCCAGTTGGCGCGCCTCGGCCAGGATTTGCTCCGGCGGGCGCGACTTCAGCGTGCCCTTGATGATCGGGATGGTGCAGAAGGCACAGGGGCGGCGGCAGCCGTCGGCGATCTTCAGGTAGGCGCTGGGGCCTTGGACGGCGGCGCGCAGCACGCCCCGTTCGTCGTCGCCGACCGTGGTCGCCTCGTCGGGCAGGTGGAAGAGCGGCGCTGGGTGCGCGCGCCCGCGCACGCGCTCGATGAAGCTCAGGATGTCCATCCAGCGGCGGGTGCCGATCACGCCGTCCAGCCCCGGCACGGCCTCGGCCAGGCGCGGCCCCCAGAGCTGGGCCAGGCAGCCGGCAGCGATCAGCAGTTGGTGGCGGCGCTTGCGCGCAGCCAGCGCGCGCAGGTGCCGGATGGATTCTTCGCGCGCCGGGCCAATGAATCCGCAGGTATTGACGATCAACACGTCCGCCTGGCGCGCCTCCATCACCGCTCGGTAACCGGATTCGTCCAAAAGCTGGGCGATGCTGTCGGAGTCCACCGTGTTCTTCGCGCAGCCCAGCGAGAGCAGGTAGTAGGACTTCTTCATGGTGCAGCGGCGCTCCAGGTTCGGCGCACGGTCTCGTTGCGCGCGCCGAGCGGTCCCAGGCGGACATCGTTGACGATGACCTCGAACGCGCCGGCGTCGCCGGTTTCTACCGAAATCTCGCGCTGCGCGCTGAACGGCAGGCCGAGGCCGAGCGGGGGCACGCCCTCGAAGACGATATTCCCGTCCACCCGCACGCGCACCCAGGCCTGCTCTCGGGCGTCCAGCGCCAGCCTTAACCCTGAAGCAGGCGCCGGCGCCGGTGCAGGGTCAGCCGATGGCGAGCCAGGGGACGATGCCGGCGTCGTCGGCAGCGGCGCGAAGATAGTCACCTGTGGCACAAACGTCGGTGCCGGTTGGCCGACAGCCGGCAGAGGCGGCAACAGCGCACTGAGCCGCTCGCGGGCAAAGGGGACGATCACCACGATCAGCAAAAGCAGAATGCCGATGGCCGCTGCGATGCCCAAGCCGTAGCGCGCGGGGCTGGCCGCATTTTGCAGCGCGCTAAACGGTCGTTTTGCACCCCGTGCGGTGAGCATATAGGGGTCGTAGCGGGTGAACGGGCCGCGGATTTCCCTCAAGCGAAACGATGAACGGGTCGCCCGGGGTGGGCGCGCTAAGCTTACAACCATCCGATTCTCAGGGCCGTCGTGGCGACCATCGGCATCTGCGGCGGCCTCGCCGTTCAAAGACTCACCAGACGCGCGCGGTTCCGGCAATGCGAGCTGCGTGTATTTAGAGACCTGTCGGTAAGGCATTGGCGGCGGTGGCGCAGGGTCCTTTAACATCAGAAGCGGCACGCCAACCTCGGATTCAAGCAGGTGGATGGCGGCCTCGGGGTCTAGGCCCAGGTAACGCGCATAATTTCGGACGAAGCCACGCCCTGGCGGACCGTCGGGGAGCTGGGCGAAGTCGCCGGCCTCGATGGCCTCCAGATAACGACGGCGGATTTTGGTCGCCTGCTCGGCCTCCTCCAGACTCACGCCACGGGCCTGGCGCGCCTCGCTGATGCGCCGCGCAAGCTCAGATGGCACTTGTTAGATTCTAACATGTAGGTGCTTGCTTCTAGGG
>DAOTYZ010000361.1:0-6542 GCA_034434555.1 Candidatus Roseilinea sp. | reverse complement strand
CACGCACAGTGACTTCCAGCTCAGTCGTGGCCAATACTTCACTTGAACCAACCGGCGACTTCACGGCAACCACCTGAACAGCGTCACCGGTCATCCTGACAAGGTCTCGAATGGCGTTTGACATCACATGCTCCCCTTAGAGAGATTTGCTTAAACACGCTGGGCAACGCCCCCAGCATGGCAGATCGCTACGCCTTCTAGTATATGCGCTGTAGTAGGCAGAGGGGGTGCATTCACGGATAGGGGCACAACGCTGGGTGGGCGACGGCAGTGCCGTCGCCCACCCTCTGTAGATTCGCCTTCGTTGGCAGCATAGCTAACGCTGCCCTTATTGGTGAATGCGCATGGCGAAGGGGGTGCATGGGTGCGTTCACGGAATAGGGGAGATCGTTTGGCGTGTCATGCCGAGCGCCATCCGCCGGCTCGTCGCCTAGGCCGCCCCGCGGCAACTTGGTTCGCCGCGAGCAGGGGCGGTTCGCGAACCGCCCCTGCCGCACTGGCGCTCAGAATGACGGGTGAGGCAGGGTATTGGTGACCCTGGCGTGGCTCGATACGCCAAGCGTCACCTACCTGCTCGATTCTTGGCTTGCTTAGCAGTGATGACGTGAGTGAGCGATGCGCTTGCGAATGACCAAAACGTGTGCCCAACTACGCAGCCTTTCATTCCAGATTGGAACACCCCCCGCGACGCACATTATGATATTAAGCAACTGCTGGTGGACTACCAACTGGTGAAAGTCTCATAAAGTCTCATATAGAGATGAGCGACGGCACTGCTGTTGCCCACCTAGGCTTCTGTCCCTAGCCGTGAATGCACCCTATTGACCTTGCGCATCTCGCCATGACCTGCGATACCTGTGCCTCTGACAAGCCATCCGCTGCTCCGACCAGCTTCTTTCGCTTCCTGCGCACTGGCCGCGAGACGCGGCTGGCCCTGATCGGCGCGTTGCTGATCGCGCCTGGGGTGATCTTCCACGAGCTGCTGCCGTTCCTCGGCGTCCAGAGCGAGCTGATAGACCTCGCATCTATCGCTGGCTTGCTGATCGCTGGCTATCCCATTGCCGGTAGTGCTTGGCGCGCGCTGATCGCGCAGCGGCGGGTCACGATCAACGTGCTCATCACGCTGGCGGCGGTTGGGGCGCTGGCCATCGGCGCGTATGCAGAGGCTGGGTTTGTCGTCGTGCTGTTCGCCATCGGCGAAGCCATGGAGGGCTATGCTGCTGCGCGAACCCGAGACGCCATCCGTAGCCTGATGTCCATCGCGCCCAGCACGGCCACTGTGCTGCGCCGACCGGTGGATTGTCCTTCCTGTGAGCCGGAAGAGCAAACGGTCGCCACCCAAGACATCCAGGTGGGCGACGTGCTCGTGGTTCGGCCCGGGGAGCGCATCCCGATGGACGGCCGCGTGCTGGCCGGCGCGTCATACGTTGACCAGTCGCCGATCACCGGCGAGAGCATCCCTGTGCACAAGCAAGCCGGCGACGAGGTTTTCGCCGGCACGCTAAATGGGACAGGCGCGCTGGAGGTGGAGGTCAGCCGGCAGGTTGAGGATACCGTGCTGGCCCGCATCATCCATAGGGTGAGCGAGGCGCAGGCGCATAAAGCGGTGGCCGAGCGCTTGATGGACCGCTTCGCCCGTTACTACACGCCGGCCGTCGTCGGCCTGGCTGGCGTGCTGGCCATTGCCCCGCCGTTGCTGTTCGGCGCGCCCTTCTGGCCGACGCCGCAGGACCAGGGGTGGCTATACCGTGCGCTTGCGCTGTTGGTGGTGTCTTGTCCGTGCGCCCTGGCGATCAGCACGCCGGTCGCCGTCATCAGCGCGATCGGCAACGCGGCCCGGCGGGGCATTTTGATCAAAGGCGGCGCATATCTGGAAGCATTGGCCAGGATCACTGCCATCGCCTTTGATAAGACCGGCACGCTGACCAAAGGCGAGCCGAGCGTGGCGCGCGTGCGGTCAGTGCGCTGTGTTGACCCGGCGCAGACACTCTGCGCGCCGTGTTGTGACCTGCTGGCCATAGCCGGCGCCCTGGAGCGCCGCAGCGAGCATCCATTCGCCCGCGCGGTAGTCGCAGCAGCCGAGGCCCAAGGCGTGAGCGACGATTACCCGGCCGCCCAGCAGGTGCGGGCGATCGCTGGTCGCGGTGTGATCGGCCAGGTAGACGGGCGAGAGGTCGTCGTCGGCAGCCATGATTACTTCGACTGCTCTCTGCCTCACGATGAGGCAGTGTGCAAGGAGCTAGACGCGCTCACGGCCAAAGGGCTAACGCCGGTGCTGGTGGGCGTTGACGGCGCATACGCCGGCTACATTGCGCTGGCCGACACCGTGCGCGAGGGCTGCCGATCCATGATTGAGGCGCTGCGCCGCTGTGGCGTCCGCGTCACGGTGATGCTCACCGGCGATAACGCGAACGTTGCCCGCGCCGTCGCCGAGCAAGCGGGCGTTGACGAGGTACAAGCCGGTTTGTTGCCAGATCAAAAGGTGGCCGCAGTGCGTGCCCTGCGCGATCGGTATGGCGCCGTAGCGATGGTAGGGGATGGCATCAATGACGCGCCGGCGCTGGCTGCTGCAACCGTCGGCATTGCCGTCGGCAGCGGCAGCGGGCAGGCCATCGAAACCGCCGATGTGGTGCTGATGGGCGACAGCTTGACCAAGCTCCCCGATGCATTGCGCCTGGCACAAGCAACCATGCGCACCATCCGCACCAACATCGCCCTGGCGACGGGGATCAAGGCGGGGACTATGGTCCTCGTCCTGCTCGGCTTGAGCACGATGTGGCTGGCCGTGTTGGCCGATGTTGGCGCGTTGCTGTTGGTCACCCTGCGCGGGATGCGCCTGAGCCAATACCGCTGACGGGGTTGCGCGGGCGAGGAGCGCTCAAGCGCCTAGCGCTCGGCGCGGGTTTGGGCCTGCTGGGCCAATGCGCGGCCAGATTCGGTCAACGTGAGTCGGTCGCCGTGCTGTTCGACCAGGCCGGCGCGCTCAGCTTGGCGGATGGTGCGCTGCGCCAACGCCGGCGACCAACGCAGCTCGCTGCGCAGGTGGGTCACCTCTGCCTCATGGGATTCTGCGGCGATGTGCTCGTGATTCAAGAGGTGCACTACTAAGTTTTCTAATATCACCTGTTGGCGCTGCCGCTGAAGCTGCCGCCGGCGGCTGAGCAGCCCTTTGCCAGGCGAGAAGAGCACGGCCAAAGCGAACAGCGCGCCCGCAGCAGTGGCCATCGCGCCGGCCACCGAGGCGTCGAGCGCCAGCGCGAAGAGAAAACCGATCACCACCGAGAGCGCGCCAGCCAGCACGGCCAGCCCGATCATCCGTTTGAGGTCATCGGTGAGCAGGTAGGCCGTCGCCGCCGGCACGATCAGGAAGGCCACGACCAGGATCGCGCCCACGGCGGTGAACGCGCCGACGGTGGTGACGGACAGCATCAGCATTAAGGCATAGTGGATGAGCGCCGGCGAGAAGCCCATCACTGCCGCAAGCTCAGGGTCAAACGTCGCCAGCTTCAGTTCTTTATAAAACAGCGTGACGAAGCCCAGGTTGAGCAGGGTGAGCGCCCCCAGCACCCACAGCGACTGCGGGCCTAGGTTGATCCCGTTGACGATCAGCACGTCGAACGGCGCGAACTCGATGTTGCCGTAGAGCACTGCGTCGGTATCCAGGTGCACATCCTCGTAATAGCGCGAGGTGATGAATACGCCCAGCGCGAACATCGCCGGGAAGACGATGCCGATGGCTGATTGATCGCCGACTCGCCCGCTGTTGCGCAACGCTTCCACCAGGGTGACGGTGACGACCGCCGCCAAGGCTGCGCCGGCGAAGCCGGCCAGCGCGCTCGGCCCTTGGGCCAAGAAGTAACCGGCCACCAGCCCCGGCAAGATCGCGTGGCTGATCGCGTCGGCCATCATCGCCATGCGCCGTAGCACCAGGAAGCAGCCGATCAGCGCGCACGAGGCGCTCAACAAGACGCCGGTCAGGACGATCACGGCAAAGGCGGACATCGCTGTTATCCCCCGGAGCGGTTGAGCCTGCGCCAGACCAAGCCGCGGGCCGGCGCAAGCAGCAGCGAGAAGAGCACAATCAAGGTAAGGCTGAGGATGGTCACCGGGCCGGTGGGGATGTTCTCCGCACTCAGGCTGATCAACGCGCCGGCCAGGCCGGCGGCTGCGCCGAACAGCGCGGCCAGTGCAACCATCACGCCCAGCCGGTCGGTCCACTGCCGCGCGGCGACCGCCGGCCCGATCAGCATGGCCGCCATCAGCACGACGCCGACCGTTTGGAGGCCGATCACGATGGCGACCACGACGAGCGAGGTCAACAGCACGCTGAGCGCTTGCGTCGGCAGGCCGATGCTGCGGGCGAAGAGCGCGTCGAAGGTCAGCAGCTTAAACTCCTTGTAGAAAAGCGCCGTCGCCCCGATTGCAATGGCAGCGAGCACGGCTATGACGAACACATCTTCTTCGATAAGTGCCGCAGCTTGGCCAAAGAGGAAGCGATCCAGGCCGGCTCCTTGCGCATCCCCGCGCTTGGTCAAGAAGGTCAGCAGGGTGATCCCCGCCGCGAAGAAGGTGCTGAGCACGATGCCCAGCGCGCTATCTTCGCTCAGCCGGGCCTGTTGCACGATCTGCAGAAGCGCGAGCGCGGCGAGCCAGCCGGCGATCGCCGCGCCGAGCAGCAAGACCAGCGAGGATTTCGAATTCGTCAACAGATAGGCCAAGCAGATGCCGGGCAGCGCGGCATGGGCCAGCACATCGCCCAGCAGCCCCTGCCGGCGCAGCACAGCGAAGCAACCCAGCACCCCGCTGATCACGCCCAACAGGCTGCTGCCAAGCGCCACGTTGCGCGCAGTGTAATCGCTCAAAAGCTCTGCGATGTTCATCGCTTGGCCTGCTCAAGCTCCTCCTCGAAGTGTTGGAAGTGCGCGATGGCTGCCCGCATCGAGCCGCCGTAGGTCTTGCGCAGGTTGTCGGCGGTGAACGTCGTCGCCAGCGGCCCGCTGGCGATCACCCGCATGTTGAGCAGCACCACCCAGTCGAAGTATTGCGGCGCGGAGTCCAGGTCGTGGTGCACGCAGATGATCGTCCTCCCCTGCCGCGCAAGGTCTTGGAGCACGCTCAGGATGGTCTGTTCGGTCACCGCATCCACGCCGGCCATCGGCTCGTCTAGGAAATAGACGCTCGCGTCCTGGGCCAGCGCGCGCGCCAAGAAGACCCGTTGCTGCTGCCCGCCGCTCAATTGGCCGATCTGGCGGTCGGCGTGGTCCGCCATGCCTACCTGATCCAGGCAGGCGAGCGCGCGAGCGCGTTCGGCCTTACCTGGCCGGCGGATCCAGCCGAGGCGTCGGTAGGTGCCCATCAGCACCACGTCCAGCACGGTGGTGGGGAAGTCCCAGTCCACACTGCTGCGCTGGGGCACGTAGCCCACCAAATGACGCTGCTTGGCATAGGGTTGGCCGTGCACGAGCACGCTGCCAGCCACCGTGGGGACCAAGCCCAAGGCAGCCTTGAGCAGAGTGGACTTGCCGGCCCCGTTCGGGCCAATAATCGCGGCCAGCTTGCCGGCTGGGATCGCCAAGTCAACGTCCTGTAGGGCGACTTTGTCGCGGTAAGAGACGGTGAGGTCGTGGATGTCGAGCGCGTTCATCGTGTATTGCTTATTGCGTATTACGTATTGCGTATTGCGTATTACGGAATACGGAATACGCAATACGCAATACGCCTTACCTCAACCCTCGCACAATCGCTTCTACGTTGTGCCGCATCATGCCCAGGTAGGTGCCCTCGGGTGTGCCTTCATCCCCTAGCGCGTCGGAGAAGAGCGCCTCGCCGATGGCCACCGACCATCCTCTGGCTCGCACGGCGGCTTGCACAGCCCGGAGGGTGGCCGGCGAGACGCTGGTCTCGACGAAGATGGCTTTGATCCGCCGCGCCGCGATCAGCTCGGCCAGGGCCTGGACATCCCGCGCGCCGGCCTCGCTCGCGGTGTTGATCCCTTGTAGGCCGATCACCTCTAAACCATAGCGCGCGCCGAAGTAGCCGAAGGCATCGTGGGCGGTGATGAGCACGCGCTGCTCGGCGGGGATCTCCGCGAGCCGCTTGCGAATATAGGCATCCAGCGCCTCTAGCTGGGCCAAGTATGCTTCAGCGTTTTGGCGGTAGATGTCGCGCCACTCCGGATCGGCCTCGCCCAGCGCCTCGGCGGTGATCTTGGCCGCCTCGCCCCAGAGCGTAGGGTCGAACCAAATATGCGGGTCGTAGGCTTCCTCCGTCTCCGACACCTTGAGCAGTCGGTTGGGGTCAATCGCCTCTCCGACGCCTACGACAGGCTTGCCGGCTCGGCCCATGTTGCGAAATAGCTCGGCCATGCGCCCTTCCAGATGCAGGCCGACATAGAAGACCAAGTCGGCGCTGTCGAGCTTGATCACGTCGCCGATGGTGGGCTTATAGAGATGCGGGTCAACGCCCGGCCCCATCAGGCCCTGAACGATCACGCGCTCGCCGCCGATCGCCCGCACCAGGTCGGTGAGCATGCTCACCGTGGT
>DAOTYZ010000360.1:0-2205 GCA_034434555.1 Candidatus Roseilinea sp. | reverse complement strand
CCAGCCGGCCTCGGTCGTCACCACCACGCCGCGCTCCGGCTCTTCGATCAAGCGGGTGACCTTCAGCCCCATCTCCTGCATGATGCGGCGCACGAGCCGCTTGCTCTCGGCGCTGTAGTCCGGGCTGTTGAGGTCAACGCCGGCGCTGGCTTGGCCATCGCGTCCCATCAGGTCGTCCAGCGTTGCGCCCTGGGGCGGGTCAGATGGTTCGCTGGCGCCGAATACAGCCAGAAACTCATCGTATTCCAGCGGCGTGATTGTCTCGGGGATGGTGTATTGCCGGCTGTGTAGCTTGTTCACCAGGGCATCGAAGATCGCGTCCATCTCCGGCAGCTCGAAGAGCAGTTGGCAGCGGTCGCTGAGCGCGCGCGCTGCTGGGTTGTAAGGGATCTTGGCCAGGATCGGCAACCCAACCTGCGCTGCGAAGCGCTCGGCCACGCCGCTGCCATCGTCTCGATTGAGCACCATGCCGATCAGGCGCGCGCTGCCGCCGATGGATTGGAAGTAGTTGACGGCGCGGGCGATGTTGTTCGCTGCGTATAAGCTCATGCGGTCGTGGCTGGCCACGATGATGATCTCCTCAGCCAAGCTCTTGGCGATCGGGGTGGCGAAGCCGCCGCACACCACGTCACCCAGGAAGTCCATCACGATGTAGTCCAGCGCCCAGTTTGCCATGCCGCGCTCCTCCAGCAGGCTAAAACCAAACGAGATGCCGCGCCCGCCGCACCCTCGCCCGACCTCTGGCCCACCCAGTTCGGCGCCGAATACATACACGCCGCGGCCTAGATCAGCCTTGAAGATCATGTGCGGGAGGTCAAGCGCTTTCTCGCGCCCAGCGTCCTTGAACAGGCGCCATTGATCGGTGATCGTCGGCAAGCTGCGCCCGCCGAACAGGGCATTACAGCTATCGTGTTTGGGGTCGCAGCCGAGCTGTAGCACACGCAGCCCCTTCAGGGCCATCTTCGCGCTCAGATTGGCCGTGAAGAAGCTCTTGCCGATCCCGCCTTTTCCGTAGATTGCGATCATGCGTGGGGTCATTGAACTTCCTCCACTCCATCATTACATATTGCGTATTGCGAATTACGTAATACGCAATACGCAACACTCTACTCCCAAACCAAAACCATCTTCAAGCACTCCGGATCGTTGAACGCCATCTCAAACGCGCGCGGGGCTTCATCCGCCGGCAAGCGATGTGTGATCAAGTTGGACACGTCCACCATGCCGCTGGCGATGGCGTCGCGGGCGCGCGCCAAATCGCCAGGCGCCCACTCTTTGCTGACGGCGAAGGTCAATTCGCGCAGGAAGGCCGGCATATAGGGCAGGTCAATCCGCTCGTAATAGCCCAACAGCACAACACGCCCGCCCTGCTTGACGCTCATCAGGCGCGGCGCGATGGCATCCATCTTGCCGGTCGCGTCTATCAGCACGTCATACGCGCCCGGGCTGGGCGGGCCAGGCGGCGGCGGGTCCGCAGGGAGGATCGCATCGGCCACGGCATAGCGCAGACGCGCCGCCGCTTTGTCCGTCACATGCACCGTCGCGCCGCACGCTTTAGCGAAGCGGGCAGCCAACTGGCCGACGATGCCCTGGCCTAGGATCAAGATTTGGCGGGTTGTGCATGACTTTTCGCCCAGCCGACAGCCGGCTATCTCCACACCATGCAGCGCCGTGGCGGCCAACGCCAGCAGCACAGCCTGTTCATCGCTCAGCGACTGCACGTCGGTGAGGTGTGAGGCCGGCGCGACGATCAGCGCGCTCTGGCCGCCGAAAGCCGGATTCACCCCGACAAAGCCGTAGTTGCCGCCCACGTATACGCGCTTGCCCAGCCATTCGCGCGCGTTTGCCCCTGTCTCGACGACGACTCCGACGGTCTCATACCCGGGCACCACGGGGAACTGGAGCATGGGATGGGGCATGATGCCCTTGAACAACATGCGCTCCGTGCCGGCGCTGATGCTGGTGAGCGCTGTGCGGATCAACACGTCATCGGGGCCGAGCGGCTTGAGCGCGACGCGCCGAATCTCGATCTGGCCGGCGGCCGGCATGACGATGGCTTTAGCTTCCATTGCGCTCCCCCGTCAGTCGCGTCAAGACGCCGATGACGAACCCACCGCTGATCAGGTGCATCACCTCGGTGACCAGCACGGTGAGCAGGTTGAACGGCTCCGCGCCCTCGCGGTAGGGCGTCTGCGCCGCCCAGAT
>DAOTYZ010000359.1:0-16372 GCA_034434555.1 Candidatus Roseilinea sp. | reverse complement strand
TACGAGCGCTTCATGCAGACCCTCGTCACGGAGGACGACCGGCCAGTGGACAACCTCTTCTCCGCCAAACAAGCCCGCTTGCTCATCGAATCCCTTTACGTCTCATGGACGCACCCACGCTTTGGCCGTCGCTTCATTGCAGATGGCAATATCGGCGTGTTCTACGCCTTCCATCAGCCGCCGGTCGTCCCCGACATGTTCCTCAGTTTGGACGTGACCCCGCCGGCTGACCTGTGGAAGAAGACGAGTCGGTCGTATTTCATCTGGGAATACGGCAAGCCGCCGGAAGTCGTGGTTGAGATCGTCTCGAACACCGAGGGCGGGGAGGAAGAACCGGACGGCAAGCTGGGCATCTACGGGCGGATAAAAGTGGCGCGCTACGTGGTGTATGACCCAGGGCAGCAGACGGGGGGCGGGCCGCTGCGCGTCTATGCGCTCCAAGCTGGCCGGCTAGTGCGCACGGATGAGACATGGTTCGACGACATCGGTCTGGGCGTGACGCTGTGGCGTGGGCCGTATCAGGGCTGCGAGGACACCTGGCTGCGCTGGTGCGACCGCGACGGCGCGGTCATCCCGACCGGCGAGGAGCGTGCCGAGGCCGAACGTGCGCGGGCGGAGACAGAGCACGCACGCGCTGAAGCCGAGAGAGAACGCGCAGAGGCTGAGCGCGCGCGGGCGGAGGCCGAGCGAGAACGCGCCGAGCGCCTGGCGGCCAAGCTGCGCGCCGCCGGCATTGACCCGGACGCCTGACCACGCCTGCTCACAGGGTGCGTTCACGGCTAACCCTAGGTGAGCGACGGCAGTGCCGCTGCCCACCCTGCGTTCTGCGAATGCACCTTGGCACCATAGCGCGTTATAGTTACCCTCGACTGAGCAATGCAGCCTGAGACAGATGCCTACTTTCGCTGCGGCCACGCGCAGATCGCGCTGCTCAGCGACGGCGTCGCATACTGGGACGGCGGCGGCGCGTTTGGGCTGGTGCCGCGCACGCGCTGGACGAAGCTCCTGCCGCCCGATGAGCTTAACCGCATCCCACAGGCGCTGCGCTGCGTGCTGATCGAGGCCGACGGCAAGCGCGTGCTGGTGGACTGCGGGGTTGGCGACAAGCCCAACGAGGTGATCGCCACGCAATACGAAGTGCGCCGGCCAAACGGCACGCTCATGGACGACCTGGCCCGGCGCGGCCTGACCCCAGAGGCGATTGACATCGTGATCCTGACCCACCTGCACGGCGACCACTGCGGCTGGGCCACGTCGTTGAACGGCGACGCGCCTGTGCCCACCTTCCCCCGTGCGCGCTACTACGTGCAAGGCCAGGAATACGAGGATGCCACGCACCCCAACGAGCGCACGCGCAACACCTACTTCGCCGAGAACTTCGTGCCCTTGGCGCAGGCGGGGGTACTAACATTGCTGGACGGCGAGGCGCAGATTACGCCCTCGCTGCGGGTCGTCCCCACGCCCGGCCATACTGCCGGCCACCAGAGCGTGATCGTCTGGCCGGCAGACGCCGCGTCGCCGGTCTTCCTGATCGGCGACCTCGCCCCGTTCATGATCCACTTCGAGCGGCTGGCGTGGGTGACCGCCTACGACGTGTTGCCGCTGGTCACCATCGAGACCAAGCGCGCCTGGCAGCGCTGGGCGTATGAGCACAACGCGCTGCTTATCTCGTGCCACGACGCGCATCAGCCCGTGGGCCGGCTGAGCCGCAACGAGAAGGGCTTGTTCTCCGTCGTCGCACCAGAGGAGGCGCACGCCGGATGAACAAGCGCTGGCATCTGCTGGCACTGTGCGTCCTCTTGGCGGCGTGCAGCGTGCTACAGCCGCGCCGGGTGCTGATCGCCTGGCACGCGCTCAGCGGCGCGCAGGAGCGGGCCTTCCTCGATCTGGTTGACCGCTGGAATCGCGCCAACCCTGCCGGTGCCTTCATCGTGCCGGAGCGTCACTCGCCGGATGCGCTCCACCGTGCGATGCTGGGCGGCCCACGCCCGGCGCTGGCGCTGGTCGAGCCGGCGCAGGCCGCGCTGTATGCCCAGCGCGACCTACTTGCAACGCTCGAACGCTTCATCGAGGACGCTAGCCCGGAGGTTGGCTGGCAGTCCGCCGATCGCGTTGACCTCTTTCCCTTCGTGTTTCAGGCCGGCCTGCGCCCGGACGGACGGTTGATCGGGCTGCCCTTCGGCGGCGACATGGGCCTGGTCTTGGCCAACCGCACCTTGCTTGGAGAGGCGCAGATGCCCCAGACCTGGGAGGCATTCGACGCCCTGTGCGACAAGGTGACCGATCAGCCCCTCGGCACGTTCTGTTTTGGCTTTGACCTCAACGATGGCCGTGCGCTTGAAGATTGGTTGCGCGCGCGCGGTGCGCCGATCTACGACCCATCCACCCACCAGCCCGCCCTGGCGAGCGCCGGCGTCGGCGCGGCGATCGCCGCGCTGGCGAAGTATCTCGACGCTGGGCAGGCCTATCGCATCAGCACAGCAGCGCGCAGCCAAGATGACTTCGCCGCCGGGCGCGCGCTCTTCCTCTTTGTCAACAGCCGCGACCTGCCAGCCATCCAAGAGCTGGTGAGCGAGAGGGGGAACTTCCCGCTTGACCTCGGCACGTTGCCCGCGCCGGCTGATCGCCCAGCCGCCCTGCTGAGCGCGCCGCTCTGGGTCATTCCAAAGGGTGCGCCGCAGGATGCGCGCGACGCCTGGTTGTTCATTCGTTGGCTGCTGGCGACGGAGCAGACCGCGGAATGGGCGATCCGAACGCATGCGCTGCCGGCGCGCGTCTCCGCTCTGGCCCGCACGCCGCTCGACATCCAGCAGCCGCTGGACGCGCTGCGTGTCAAACTCATCTCGCAGGTGGCACCTCGCGCGCAAGCGCTGCCCCTGTTGGCCGGCTGGCCGTGCGTCCACGATGAGTTGGTCATCGCTGTTCGGCAGATCATCGAGCTGGGACAGCCGGCCACGGCGGCGCTGGCGACGGCCCAGGCAAACGCCCAGCGCTCCGCCAACGCGAACTGCGAGCGCGAAGGCTGGCGTCACTTGCGAGAACGCTTTGGCTAACGGACAATAAATCCACGATGAATGTTGTCGTCTTTACTGGTGGCGTTGGCGGAGCGAAGCTTGCCGATGGCCTGGCGCGCGCTTTGGACGCCGATGCCTCCCTCACCATCATCGTCAACACCGCCGATGATTTTGAGCTATACGGCTTGCACATCTCGCCGGACCTGGACACGGTGATGTACACGCTGGCCGGCATCGCCAACCCGACGACCGGCTGGGGGATTCAGGGCGACACTTTTCAGAACTTCGAGATGCTGGAGCGATACGGCGTCGCGCCGTGGTTTCGCATCGGCGACCGCGATATGGCCACCCACCTGCTGCGTACGCAGATGCTCCGCGGCGGTGCCACGCTCAGCCAGGTGACGCACGTCCTGGCCAGCCGGCTGGGGGTCAAGCCGCGCATCCTGCCGATGACCAACGACCGCGTGCGCACCGTGGTGGATACCGACGAGGGGCTGTATGCCTTCCAGGAGTACTTCGTCAAGCTGCGCTGGCAGCCTGAGGTGCGCGGCCTGATCTACGAAGGGGCAGAGGAAGCGGAACCGCAGCCCGAGGCGCTGCGCGCCATCGAAACCGCCGACATCATCATCATTGCGCCCTCCAACCTCTACCTCAGCATTGACCCCATCCTCGCCGTCCCAGGCATGCGGGATGCGCTGCTCAACGCCAGCGCGCCGGTCATCGCCGTCACGCCGATCATCGGCGGCGAGGCCGTCAAAGGGCCGGCCGCCAAGTTGATGCGCGAGCTGGGCATCGAGTCCTCGGCTGTTGCGGTGGCCAAGCATTACGCCGACTTTCTGAACGGTTTTGTCTTGGACGAACGCGACGCCCACCTGGAGCCGCACGTGGCGGCGTTGGGGATAGGCGTGCTGACCACCGACACGCTGATGCACGATGCGGATAGTCGCGCGCGCCTGGCGTGTGAGGTGATAGGCTTTGCTGATCGGCTGCGCCCGGAACGCCTGGGCGGCTGTAAGCTGGATCGGCCCGCTGACGAGCGGGCGGGGACGCCCCAGCGACCTGCTAGCCTCGACCACTCGCCCAAGCTGTGAACGCTGAGCAATTCCTCGTCACAGCCCTCATCCCTGTTAAGCCATTAGCAAACGTAAAATCGCGCCTGAGCAGCCGCTTGGACCTCTCGCGCAGGATCGCGCTGACCCATGATTCGCTGCGACACGTGATCCATGCGCTGAAAGCGGTGCCCCAGGTTAATCCCATCGTGATCATCAGCCGCGACCCACAAGTGGCCGATTGGGCGAGAAGCTGGGGCGTGGCGCATCTGCGCGAGCGCGGACGCAGCCTGAACACCGCGCTGCGCGAGGCGCGCGCGCAATACGCCCACGCGCCGGCCATCCTCGTCATCCCCTCCGACCTAGCCGCCCTGAGCGCGATTGACGTGCGGGGGATGCTCGCGCTGGCCGCCGATAGCGACCGCTGCGTGGTGATCGCGCCGGATCGCCACGGCCAGGGCACGAACGCGCTGCTGCTTCGCCCACCGGACGTGATTGACTTCCAGTTCGGCCCGCGCAGCGCGGAGATGCACATGCGGCGCGCGCTGGACGCAGGGGTGCAACTGCGCTGGTTTCGATCCGACTCGATCTGCCTGGACCTCGACTCACCGGAAGACCTGGCGCTCTACCTGGACCAGTGGTAGGGCAGCGGAGGGGCGATGATCTACACCGGCTATGTAGATTTCTGGTTTCGCCATCTCCCACTGCCGGAGCGAGTGGCGCGCTTCGCCGAGCTGGGCATCCACCACCTGGACGTATGGGCTTGGCGGAGCAAGGGCGCGCTGATGGATGAATTGGCTGCTGCCTGCCGCGCCGCGGGCAGCGTGATCAATTCGACCTTCGATGAAGCTGCTGGCTCGCTCACCGACGCGCTCGACCACCCCCTGTGCTTAGACGCCTGGGCCGAATCGTTAGAGCGCGCCCAGCGCTGGGGCGCGCTGCACCTGTTCATGTTCAGTGAGCAGATCAACCTGCTCCCCGCCGATGGACGAAGGCGACCCAGTTTCATCCAGGGATGGGTGAGGCCGCCCGCCCGCGACTACACGCCGGCGCAGAAGTTTGCCAACCTGTTAGAAGGCGCGGCGCGCGTGATGGAGCTGGTGGGCAAGACCAGCGTCGTCGTGTGGTTCGAGGCGCTGAACACCTACCACTTGCACGGCGGCGTGACGGTGCATACGCACGAGCTGGCCGCCGAGGTGGTGCGGCGGATCGCCCATCCCCAGCTCCGGTTGGCCTTCGACTGCTATCACCAGCAGCGCACTGCCGGCAACCTGATCCAGGGGTTACACGACTGCTGGGGACTCTACGACAGCGTGCACATCGCCGACGTGCCGACGCGCCAGGAGCCGGGGACCGGCGAGATCAACTTCGCCAACATCGCGCAGACGCTCAGGGCGCTGGGCTTTGCGGGGAAGATCGGGCTGGAGTTCTATCCCTCCACCAGCGAGGCAGAGGCGCTGGCCGCCGTCCGCGCGCTATTTGACTGAGCCGAGGTGTGTTCGCCGGCAGGAGCACAACGCCATCTCTCGCGTTGGGGTATGAGGAAGCAGGCTTGCGAGCTGCGGGATGATGGAGGGGCTACTAGCACAGCAAAGCGTCTAAGCGCCCACTGAACCAAAGCGCCGCGACGCCATCAAACACCCCGCCCAGGGGAAAGCAAGAGGGCTGTCATAGGGCGCTACGCGCTCACCATTGGTCATGCTAAGCGACGGGGTCACCCGCCCCAAATCATGAACGCGCTCCTGAGCCAAGCGATAATTCGCCCCGATGATCGCCCCGCGCTGGCGCAAGGTGCTGCGCGAGCTTTGGCTGAACAAGACGCGCACGCTGCTGGTCATCCTCTCGATCTCGGTCGGCGTGTTTGCTGTGGGCGCCGTGGTCGGCGCACGCGCCATCCTGGCCCGCGACCTGCGCATCCAATACGAGGCCACCCACGAAGCCAGCATGACGATCACGGCCTCGAACCTGGACGAGCAGTTCGTCCGGTCCATCGCGCGCATGCCGGAGGTGGCCGACGCCCAGGGCCGGGGATTGCACCTCCTGCGCGTCCACTTGGGCGAGGCGCGCAGCAACTTGATCCTCTACACCATCTGGGACTTCGACAACGTGCGCCTGGATCGCTTCTTTCACGAACAGGGCGCGCGCGTGCCGGGCCGCCGCGAGGTGCTGCTGGAGCGCAGCTCGCTCCGGTTGTTCAATAAGCAAATCGGCGACCTTTTGACCATCGAGCTGCCGGATGGCAAGACGCGCGACCTGCGCATCGTCGGCACGGTCTTCGATGTCAACGCCCCGCCGGTCAACTTCGCCAACTTCGGCAGCGCCTACATCACCCCCGACACGCTGGAATGGCTGGGCTTCCCGCGCGCCTATAACCAGATGCGCGTGCGGGTCGCCGAGCGGCAGACCGACCGCGCCCACATCCAGCAGGTGGCCGACATGATCAAGGAGCGGGTGGAGGACAGCGGGCGCGTCTTCTTCGCCGCCAGCATCCCCCAAAACCCCGGCCAGCACTATGCCGACGAGCAAATCCAATCCATGCTGCTGATCCTGGTGGCGCTGGGCGCGCTGTCGCTCTTCCTCAGCGCCTTCCTGGTAATCAACACCACCCTGGCCATCATCGGCCAGCAGATCAAGCAGATCGGCATCATGAAGTCAATCGGGGCGCGCGGGCCGCAGATCGCCGGCCTCTACCTCACCAGCATCGCCATCTTCGGCGTCCTGGCGCTGATCATCGCCGTGCCGCTCGGCTCGCTGGGCGCGCTGGGCCTGGTGGGCTTTGTAGCCGGCTTGCTGAACTTCGACGTGCTGACCACGACGCCCCCGCTCGAGGTGCTGCTGGCCGAGATCGCGGTCGGCGTCATGCTGCCGCTGTTGGCCGCGCTCGTGCCCATCGTGACCGGCGTGCGCATCACGGTGCGCGAGGCGATCACCTTCACCGGCATCAGCGACGACAGCCCAGGGCGGCACAACCCGCGCATAGACGCGCTGAAGCAGCGCCTGGCCAGCATCGTCCTGGTGGAGCGCTGGCTCTCGCGCCCCTTCCTGCTCTCGATCCGCAACACCTTTCGGCGCAAGGACCGCCTGATCCTCACGCTCGGCACGCTCACCCTAGCCAGCGCCATCTTCGTCTCGGTGTTCACCGTGCGCGATTCGCTCAACCGAACGCTGGATAACTCGCTGCGCTACTGGCAATATGACATCGAGGTGAACCTGCGCGGCACGCACGGCGAAGACAAAGTGCTGAGCCAACTGCGCCAGGTGGACGGCGTAGCCTACGCCGAGGCATGGAGCACCGGCGAGGCGCGCCGCGTGCGCGAGGACGGCAGCGAGAGCCGCATCATCAGCGTGATCGCCCCGCCGGCGGACACCCCGCTGCTCCAGCCGCTCATGCTCCAGGGCCGCTGGCTGACCTCAGCGGACACCAACGCCGCCGTGGTGAACGCCGACGTATTAGCCGATGAGCCGGACATCCGCATCGGCGACTTCATCACCCTCAAGTTCGGGACGCGCCGAGTCGCCGTGCAGGTCGTGGGCGTCACGCAAAGCACGCTCACCGGCCAGGTGCGCAACCCGCGCGTGATCTACATGACGCTGAACGGCTATCGCAGCGTGCTCAACGCCGGCCGCCAGGTGAGCAACGCCGTCGTCGTCACCCAGCGACACGACGGCGAGTTCCAATCCCAGGTGGCCAGGGCGATCGAGTCGCACTTCCGCGCCGTGAACATGCCCGTGGACACCACCGAGACGATGACCGAGCGGCGGGATCAAATCACGTTTCAGTTCAATCTGCTGATCATCTTCTTGTTGCTGATGGCGGGGCTGCTGGCGCTGGTGGGCGGGCTGGGGCTGGCCGGCACGATGAGCATGAGCGTGCTGGAGCGCACGCGCGAGATCGGCGTGATGCGCGCGATCGGCGCCAGCGACGGCGCGATCCGCCGCATCGTGATCGGCGAGGGCATGACCATCGGCGCGCTGAGCTGGGCGCTGGGCGCGCTGTTGGCCTGGCCGATCAGCCGGCTGCTGTGCGACGCGGTGGGCATGTCGTTCTTGCGCCGGACGTTGGACTTCGTTTATTCGCTGGAGGGGGTCGGCATCTGGCTGGGCGCGGTGCTGGCCCTGGCCGCCGCGTTCAGCTTTTGGCCGGCCTGGCGCGCCTCGCGGCTCACGGTGCGCGAGGTCTTGGCCTACGAGTGACCGATAAAGGGCATCTCAGACGATTCGGAGGTGTTTAGAAAGGCATGACAACCTACCCTGCTTTCGTTCAAGTCTTGTGGAAGCCACTCACGCTTAGGCGCGACGTGGCAGTGGTCCTGCTCGGCAGTTGGCTGGTCGCGTTGGCCGCGCAGGTCACCATCCCGCTCCAGCCGGTGCCGATCACCGGCCAGACCTTTGGCGTGTTGCTGATCGGCGCTGCGCTCGGCTTCCGGCGCGGCGCGCTGGCGCTGGCCGCGTATCTTGTTCAGGGCGCGCTCGGCCTGCCGTTCTTCGCCGGTGGCGCCGGCGGCCCGGCCCGCCTGCTTGGCCCGACGGGTGGCTATCTGATTGGGTTTGTCTTCGCCGCCGCGCTCGTCGGCGCGCTGGCCGAGCGCGGCTGGGATCGGCGCTTCCTCTCCACCCTGGCGGCCATGGCGCTGGGCAATCTGGTCATCTATGCCTTCGGGCTGCCCTGGCTGGCCCAGTTCGTGGGCTGGGAGAAGGTCGCGGCGCTCGGCTTGCTCCCCTTCCTGCCCGGCGACGCGCTGAAGATGCTGTTGGCGGCGGTCACCCTGCCCGCGCTCTGGGCTTGGGTCGGCAGGCGCGCGGATCGTTGATGAACCCGAAGCACCGCGCGATCCTGGAGCGGCTGGGCCTGTCGGAGGTCAACCTCGGCATCTGCGGCGAGGATTGGATCCACGACCGCGACGGCGGCCCTTTGGTCTCTCACAACCCGACGACGAACGCGCCGCTGGCGACGGTGATCCAAGCCACGCCGGCCAGCTACGATGCCGTGGTGCGCCAGGCCCAACACGCTTTCATGACCTGGCGACTGCGGCCGGCCCCGAAGCGAGGTGAGCTGGTCCGCGACCTGGGCAGCGCCCTGCGCGCGCTCAAAGAGCCGCTGGGCGACCTGGTCTCGCTGGAGATGGGCAAGATCCGCGCCGAGGGCCACGGCGAAGTCCAAGAGATGATTGACATCTGCGACTTCGCCGTTGGCCTCTCCCGCCAGCTCTACGGCCTGACGATGCACTCAGAGCGGCCAGGGCACCGCATGTATGAGCAATGGCATCCGCTGGGGCCGATCGGGGTGATCACCGCTTTCAACTTCCCGGTGGCGGTGTGGGCGTGGAACGCAGCGATCGCCGCGGTCTGCGGCGACGTGGTGATCTGGAAACCATCCCCGCTCACCCCTTTGTGCGCCATCGCTGTGCAGCGCATCTGCCAGCGCGTGATGCGCGATCACGACGCGCTCGGCGTCTTCAACCTGGTGATCGGGCCGAACGAGACCATCGGCGAGGGGATGCTCAACGACGCGCGCTTGCCGCTGATCTCGTTCACCGGATCAACCCAAGTAGGGCGGCACGTGGCCGAGACGGTCGCCCGCCGGCTGGGGCGGACGATCCTTGAACTCGGTGGCAACAACGCCATCATCGTGACCGAGGACGCGGATCTGGACCTGACCGTGCGCGCGGTCGTGTTCGGCGCGGTCGGCACCGCCGGCCAGCGCTGCACCACCACCCGCCGCCTGCTCGTCCATCGGTCGGTGATGCCGGCGCTGACCCGCCGGCTCTGCGACGCCTACGCCCAGGCCACGCAACGGATGGGCGACCCGCTGGACGATCACACGCTGATCGGCCCGCTGGCGACGCCGCGCGCCGTGCAACGCTACCTGGACGCGCTGGAGGAGGCGCGCGCGCAAGGCGGCGAAGTGATCTTCGGCGGTCGCCCACGACCCGACATCGGCCCGAACTTCGTCGAGCCGACGCTAGTGAAGATGCCCTGGCAGACGCCGGTGGTGCGCCGCGAGACGTTCGCTCCCATCCTTTACCTTATCGAATACGAATCGCTAGATCACGCCATCTACCTGAACAACGAAGTGCCCCAGGGGTTATCCTCGGCGATCTTCACCAGTAGCCTGCGCGCGAGCGAGCAGTTCCTCTCCGCTGCTGGTTCAGACTGCGGCATCGCCAACGTCAACATCGGCACCTCCGGCGCGGAGATCGGCGGCGCGTTCGGCGGCGAGAAAGAGACGGGAGGCGGGCGCGAAGCCGGCTCGGACGCCTGGAAGAGCTACATGCGCCGGCAGACCGTCACCATCAACTACTCGCGCGATTTGCCTCTCGCCCAAGGCATCCGCTTCGAGGCATGAGCGCAGATCGCCCAAAAGCGCTGCGGAGCCACTCGGGCGGCCCCCCGACCCTGTCATTCTGAGTAAAGGTGAGTCTATAGAGGCTGGGCGACGGCAGTGCCATCGCCCAGCCAGGGTGAACACACCCATGCGCGCGGAGCGATAATAGCCAGGCTTATGGAATACCGCAGACTGGGCCGCACCGGCTTGAAGGTGAGCGCGCTGTGCTTGGGCACGATGACCTTTCTCTGGACGTGCGACGAGAAGACTGCCTTCGACGTGCTCTCGGCCTTCTACGACGCCGGCGGTAACTTCCTGGACACGGCGGATATTTACTCGCGCTGGGTGCCCGGCAACCCCGGCGGCACTGCCGAAGTCGTGATCGGCAAATGGATCAAAGCAAATCACATCCCGCGCGACCAGGTCATCATCGCCACCAAGGCGCGCGGGCGCATGGGCGATGGGCCAAACGATGAGGGGGCCTCGCGGGCACACCTGACCAAGGCGCTGGAGGACAGCCTACGCCGCTTGCAGACCGACTACGTGGACCTCTACCAGATTCACTGGCCAGACTATGAGACGCCGCATGAGGAGACGCTGCGAGCGCTGGATGACTTTGTCCGTGCCGGCAAGGTGCGCTACATCGGCGCGAGCAACTACCCGGCCTGGTGGCTGATGAAGGCGCTTTGGGTGAGCGACGTGCGCGGCCTGGTGCGCTTCGAATCGCTCCAGCCGCATTACAACCTGATGCACCGCGCCGAGTTTGAGCGCGAGCTGATGCCGCTGTGCAAAGACCAGGCGCTGGGGGTGATCCCCTACAGCCCGCTGGCCGGCGGCTTCCTCACCGGCAAGTACCGCGCCGGTCAGCCCATCCCTGCCGGCTCGCGCGGCGAGAGCAACGAGCGCATCCGGCGCTACATCGAAAGCCCAACCGGCCAGCGCGCGCTCGCCGCGCTTGAAACGATTGGGCGCGCCCACGGCAAGACCATCGCGCAGACGGCGCTGGCCTGGCTGCTCAGCAACCCGGTCATCACCGCCCCGATTATCGGCGCGAACACGGTCTCGCAACTCCAGGAGCTGCTCGGCGCGATCGCCCATCGGCTGAGCGCCGAAGAAATGCAAACCTTGAACGAGGCAACTGCTTGGCAATGAAGATAGACCTAAATGGCCAGTGGCCAATCTTGATCGTCGTCCTGTTGTTCCTGCTCATCCCGTTCTCCACGATCCCCGGCCTGTTTGACTTCGTCTTCGTCCTGGCCATGGGCGTGGCGCTGATCATCGCCATTTTGCTGATCGCCACGCTGGTGAGCGCGCTGCGCGCCCGCCGCCAACAGCGCTAGAGACATGGCGGCAGCGGGCGTTCACCCAGAGCGCACGATCGCGGAGTTGCGCGAGCTGGCCGCGCTGACCAGCGACGAACGCGGCGCACAACGGGTGGCCTGGACGCCCACCTGGGCAAAGGCGCGCGCCTGGTTCCGCGCCAAGCTGGACGGGCTTCCCGTCCAGGTCGAGCAGGACGAGGCCGGCAACCTGTGGGCGACGCTGGCCGGCGATGCTCCCCAGGCGTTAATCATGGGCAGCCATCTGGATAGCGTGCCAGATGGTGGTTGGCTCGATGGCTGCCTGGGCGTGTTGGCCGGCCTAGAAGTGCTGCGGCGCATCAGCGCGCAATATCAAGGCCGCCCACCCGTGACGGTGCGGCTGGTGGACTGGGCGGACGAGGAGGGCGCGCGCTTTGGCCGCAGCCTGTTCGGCAGCAGCGCCGTCGCCGGTCGGCTGAACGTCGCGTGGGTGAGCCGGCTGGTGGACACCAAAGGGGTGCGGCTGGTGGACGCCGTGCGGGAGTTCGGCGTGACGGTAGAGACCGCGGAACAAGCCGCGCGGCAGATCGCCCACGCCCGCGCTTATCTGGAGCTGCACATCGAACAAGGGCCGGTGCTGGAGTCGCTGGGGCTGCCGCTGGGCGCGGTGATCGGCTGTTACGGCATCGAGCGCCACCAGGTGATCTTCAACGGGGTGGCCGCCCATGCTGGCGGCTTCCCGATGCACCTGCGCCACGATGCCTTCCTGAGCGCCGCGCGCTTCGCGCTGGCCGTGCGCGAGATCGCCAAGCGACACGGCGGGGTGGGCACCAACGGTCGCGTGCGCAACGCGCCCGACATCCCAACGGCGGTGGCCGGCGAGTGCGCGATCACGCTGGACATGCGCCACATAGACCCACAGCGCCTCCAGACCATGTTGACCGAGGCGCGCGCCGCCAGTGAGCAGATCGCCGGCGAGGAAGGCACAACAGTGAGCTGGCGGACGATCTACCAATCTCCCCCGCAGCCGTTCGACCCTGCCTTGATCGAGATGTGCGACGCGGCCATCCGCGAGGTCAACGCCGGCCGCTCGCATCGCTTGCCCAGCGGCCCCGGCCACGATGCCATCGAGATGGCCTGGGCCGGCGTGCCCACCGCGATGATGTTCGTGCAGAGCGTGCGCGGCCTCTCGCACAACCGCGAGGAAGACACGCGCGCAGAGCACCTCGCGCTGGCCGTGCGTGCCTTCGACCGGCTGGCCGAGAAGGCGATCGCTTGGCTCGCCGGTGATCAGCGCGCCGCAGACGCAGCGACGAGCTGATAGACCGCGCCGCGGTGGTCAATGAAGTATAGCTCGCCGGCCTCGTCCTCGCCAAAGGAGCTAATGTTCAGACCGGTCTCGAAGAGCACCTCGCCCTGCCAGGCTTCGTCATCGCCTCGGCGCAGCGTCCAGACCAGGCCGGAGCAGTAATCGCCAAAGAGGTAAGCGCCGACCAGGCGAGGCAGCGCCTCGCCGCGATAGACGTAGCCGCCAGTGATCGAGCAGCCCTGGCTGTGGTCATACTGAAAGACGGGATCGGTGAGCGCCAGGCCGCGCGGGTCGCCGGCGAACGGCTCGAACCCTTCGCGGAACCTCCAGCCGTAGTTCTGGCCCCCCTGTCCGGCGGGCTGGAAGTTCACCTCCTCAAAGCGGTTTTGGCCGACGTCGGCGATGTAGAGATCGCCGGTCAATCGGTCGAAGCTGAAGCGCCAGGGATTGCGCAGGCCGGTCGCCCAGATCTCCGGCGGGGCATCTGGACCAAAGCTAGGGTTATCGGGAGGCAGCCGATAGGGTTGCGCCGCCGACGACTGAGACACGTCAATGCGCAGCAGCTTGCCCAGCAGCGAGCGCGGATTCTGCGCGAAGTTCTGCGGGTCGCCGGCGCTGCCGCCATCCCCCATGCCGATGTAGAGCATTCCATCTGGGCCGAAGGCGATCTGCCCGCCGTTGTGGTTGGCATAGGGCTGGGGGATGCGCATCACCTGCCATTCACTACTTGGGTCAGCGGTCAGACCGTCGTCGTTGGCCAGGAAGCCGGCGATCACCGTCGCGCCCTGGCGGTCGGTGTAGTTGACGAAGAAGCGGCGCGATTGTGGGAAGTCCGGGCTGAAGGCGATGCTCAACAGGCCCTGTTCGTTCGCTCGGCTGCCCACGCGGTCGGTGATGTCCAGAAACGGCTCAGCCAGCAACTGGCCGGCCTGCCAGACGCGCACGCGGCCCGGCTGCTCGGTGATGTAAAGCCGGCCGCTGCCGTCGCCGGCGTGGGTAAGGAAGGTTGGCCGCTGCAGGCCATCGGCGATCTTTTGGAGCGCGGGGACGACATCAATCGGGAGCGCTGTGGGGTCGGATGGAGGGACGGTTGGAAGCTTTGCCGCTGCTGGCGTCTCGACCGCCGCGGTCGCCAATGACGCTGGCTCGGTTGTCGGAGTCGCAGGCGCAGAAACGATCGGCGCAGTTGGCGCCGGCGCGCGCGCGTCAGACGCGCCAGGGCCGCTGCATGCCGAAAGGACGACGGCGCACGTCACACTCACCAAAACAGCCATGGGAATAGCATCCGGTCTTTGCATCACATAGCTCCTGCCCAAATGTGGTTATCATCGTAAGTTAGGCGCATGAGAAACGCGCAAGAGGTGAGCGTGGCGTATGTCATCGGCGGTCAGCGTCGCATATCAAGGTGAGCCAGGCGCTTACAGCGAGCAGGCCATCTTCGATTTCTTCGGCCCACAGGAGGCGGTACAACCCGTGCCGTGCGCGACGTTTGACGATGTCTTCGACAACGTGACGGGCGGCAAATGCGATTACGGCGTAGTGCCGGTGGAGAACTCGCTGGGCGGCAGCGTCCACCGCAATTACGACTTGTTCATGCGCCATGCCCTGCACCTGGTCGGCGAGGTGATCGTGCGCGTGCGCTGGTATCTATATGCCTTGCCTAGCGTGACGCTGGAGGAGGTGAAACGGGTCATCTCACACTGGCAGGCGCTGGCCCAGTGCGAGCGCACGCTAAGCCAATTGTTGCCGACCGCGGAACGCGAGCCGGTTTATGACACCGCCGGCAGCGTGAAGATGCTGGCTGAATCCCGCCGACGAGACACGGCGGCGATCGCTGGCCGGCGCGCCCACGACCTCTACGGGCTGCCGATCCTGCGCGAGGGGCTGGAGGACGACCCGACCAATTACACACGCTTCGTCGTGCTCTCACGTAGTCCGGAGCTGCCCCCCCAGGCGCGCGCTGAGGTGGCCTCTGCGCAGACGTTTAAGACCTCGATCGTGTTCGCTATGCGCAACCGACCAGGGGCGCTCTACCGCGCCCTGGCCGTCTTCGCCCTGCGCGACATTGACCTAACCAAGATCGAGTCGCGCCCGCTTCAAGGTTCACCCTGGGAGTATGTCTTCTATTTGGACTTTATCGGGCGCGCAGACGAACTGAACTGTCGGCGTGCGCTTGACCACCTGGGCGAGTTTGCGACAATGTTGCGTGTGCTGGGCAGCTACCCGCGGGCAGCAACCCAAAATGAAAAGGAACAGTCGCCATGAAGATGATCCTGGCCGTAGTCCAAGCTGACGATGCGAACAAAGTGACGCAGGCGTTAATCGAAGCCGGCCATCGCGTCACGCGCATCGCCACCCAAGGCGCCTGGCTGCGCCGCGAGAACGCCACGCTGCTGCTGGGGGTGCAAGATGAGCGTGTCGAGGACGTGCTGAGCATCCTGCGACAGGTCGCTCGCCGGCGCACGTCCTACATCAGCACGCCGCGCGAGGTGCCCGGCGCCCTCAACGCGCAGGTGATTGACGTAGAGGTGGGCGGGGCGACCGTCTTCGTCCTCAACGTCGAGCACTTTGAGCAGGTCTAGCGCGCCTCATGCTGACTCCATCAGGCGCGCGTATTCCTCTTGGAGGCGCAGCGGCAGGCGCTGTACGGTGAGAGAAGGGGCACGCAAGTTGAAGTGAAAGATGTCGCGATTGATCTCGTTCACCGCTTGCTCAAACCGAGCGCGCGCCTGGAGCCAAGCCTGTTCCACCCGCTGGCGCTCGGCGGGGTCGTCGCTGGCGGCCAGCCGCTGCTGTCGCCAGAGGTATGCGCGGCGCAGCGCACTGCGCGCCGTGGCCACTTTCTCGCGCAGCGCTTTGTCCTCTTCGATCCAGGCCGGCAGTGCGTCGTTAGACTTCAATATGTGCATTCCCAAGCGTTCTTCCTCTGGGACGAGCGCGTCCTCAGCGAGGTCGAGGCGACCCCTCTGTGGCAGGCTGCTGAGCGCGCCGGCTTCGCACGCAGCCTGCCACTTGCGCTCAAATAGGTAGCTCAGGTTCACGATGCCGATTGTAACTAGCGTAACGTGAGTCTGGATTTACAGGGCGCATTCACCAATAGAGGCAACACGCGAGTCAGGTGCACCGCCTTCTAGGCAACTAGCAAGGATGCTGCGCTTTCTATTTCTCTGTGTTCTCCGCGTCTCCGCGTGAGATCAGCCTTATCCCCAACTGTGAACGCACCCTTTGCTATTCGCGTATAATGGGCTTTGTTCTAAGGAAAGGTGGCCGAGTGGTTTAAGGCGGCGGTCTTGAAAACCGCTGTGAGGCTCCGTCCTCACCGTGAGTTCGAATCTCACCCTTTCCGCTAGAACACGCGCTCTGGGGAGGTGCCG